>MVQQ01000232.1 GCA_002067555.1 Syntrophorhabdus sp. PtaB.Bin184 | reverse complement strand
GAGCTCCTTGAGCTTCGCCACGACCACCGAGGCGTCTTCCGTGGAGAGGCCGGCGAACAGCGTCTGGTAGGTCTCTTTCTGGAGGAAGGAAAGACCGATGATGGAGCCGCCCACAAGCGCGATGAAAAGGAAGAGGTACATGTAGAGCTTGCTCTTCGGGGTCGTTTTGAGATAGTTCTTCGTGGTGTTGAGTAGTTCGTCCATCGGAGGCATAGGTTACACCTGCATTCTCATTATCTCTTCGTAGGCGGAGATGATCTTGTTCCGTATCTGCATCATCATCTGGAAGGACAGGTCCGCCTTTTCTATGGCGATCATCGTGGTCTGGACATCGGTGTTCTCCATCCTGGCCAGTTTTTCCACTTCCTTGTCCGCTTCCTTCTCCAGTTCCACGACCTTGTTGATGGAATCCTTCAGGACGTCGCCGAAGGAGGTCCTGGTCTTTTCGTTGGCCGGTCTTACGACCTCGCCGAAACTGGGAAGAGTGAAATTTTCTACCTTCATGGGTCCGCCCCCTATTTAATAAGCTCGAGAGTCTTCAGGAACATATCCTTCGTCGTGTTGAGAACGTTGACGTTCGCCTCGTAGGCACGGGCGGCCGCCGTCATGTCCGTCATCTCTTCCATCAGGTTCACGTTGGGAAACGTGACATATCCCTCAGAATTGGCGTCGGGATGGCTCGGATTGAAAACCATCTGGAAAGGCTTGTCGCTCTCCTTGACGGATTCGACCTCGACGCCTTCCACCTTCTTCGAGAGGGTCCCCGAAAAGGTTTTGTCGTCGGAAACGTCCACCGCCTTGAAGACAACGTCCTTCTTCCTGTATGCCCCGCCCTCCTCCGTGTTCGTCGTCTGGACATTGGCCAGGTTCGAGGCCACGATGTCCATGCGTTTCCTCTGGGCCTTCATCCCCGAAGCGCTGATCTTGAAGATATCGAATGCTCCCATGCTCTTACCTCTTTCCCTCTCCTATGAGATACTTCATCATGGCGAAACGCTTTGAGGCCATCTGGACAAGCGCCTGGTACATGAGCTGGTTCTCCGTGAGCTTCACCGTCTGGTCTTCCAGGTTGACGGTGTTTCCGTCAAGACGCGCAAGGCCGTCATGGCCCAGGTTCTCCGTGATGGTGTAGCCCGCGTCACCCGAAGGGGCAAGCCCCGCCTCGGGCCCCGTGCGCCTGTCGAGTTCCCGCCGGAAATCGATCTCTTTCTCCTTGTACCCGGGGGTCTGGGCATTCGCGATGTTTCCCGAGACCACCTTGTGATAGAAAGCCCTGACGGAGAGCGCTTTTCCGATGAGATCGACTATCTGCATATCAATACTCCCTGGCCGGCACGTCGATGCCCATTGCCTTGTACTCGTTGATCTTGTTGCGCAATGTGCGGACGGTGATACCCAGTATGCCCGCCGCCTTCGACCTGTTGCCCCTGACGGACTTCAAGGCGTCGATGATGAGCTTCGTCTCCATGTCCCTGACGGAACCCACCGCCATGTCCTCAACCGGCCTGCCCTCATCGAGATGGCTCATGGTGATGACGGAGCCGTTGGAAAGTATGCACGCCCTGGCTATGACGTTCTCCAGCTCCCGGACGTTCCCTTTCCAGTGCCTGCTCGTGAGATGTTCCATCGCCTCGTCGGCGACGCCGATGTCCATTCCTCGGGAGTGCTTCTTCAAAAGATGGTTCACGAGGGGTTTTATGTCCTCGCGGCGCTCGCGCAGGGCCGGGATGGTTATGGGGAAGACACTGAGGCGATAGTAGAGGTCCTCGCGGAAGTTCCCGTCGCTCACCGTCTTCACGATGTCCCTGTTCGTCGTCGCGATGACCCTGACATCGATCTTCCGGGGGGACCGGGAACCAAGGGTTTCCACCTCCTTTTCCTGGAGCACGCGCAGAAGCTTTGCCTGGAGCTTGAGGTCCATCTCGGTGATCTCGTCGAGGAGAATGGTGCCTTTGTCCGCAAGCTCGAACTTCCCCGGCTTGCGGGACAGGGCGCCCGTAAAAGCTCCCTTCTCGTAGCCGAAGAGTTCGCTCTCGAGGAGGTTCTCCGGCAGGGCCGCGCAATTGATGGCAACGAAGGGCATGTGGGCACGGCCGGAGTTCTCATGGATGAATTTTGATATCACCTCTTTGCCCACACCGCTCTCGCCGAGGACGAGGACCGTGGCATCCGATCCTGCCACCCTCTGCGCCTTCTGGAGCACCTCTTTCATCGCCCGCGAGGCAAAAACGATCTTCCCGTTGTTCACACCGAGGGCACGCCTCACCACACTGTACAACGTATCGGTGTTGAAGGGCTTCTGAATGTAGTCGTAGGCACCCTCTTTTATGACCTGCACCGCGTCCTTGACCGTTCCATACCCTGTCATGAGGATGACAGGCATAAGCGGCGATGTCTCCTTTATGGCCTTGAGAAGGTCGATGCCGCCGAGATGAGGCATCTTCACGTCCGTAATGACGAGGTCGAAGATGTTCCTGTCGATCTCGACCATGGCCTTCTCGCCGTCCTCCGCGAGGGCGACGCTGTAACCGGCCCGCACCAGGGATTCCTTCAGCGCTATGCGCATGTGGTTATCGTCATCGACTACGAGGACATTCGTTTTCATATGGCCGTCAGCCTCTCCTTGGGAATATAGATAAGGAAGGATGAACCCGATCCCTCTTCGGACTCAACCTCGATCGAGCCGCCGTGGGCCTTCACGATGTTATAGACGATGAAGAGTCCCAGACCCACGCCCTTGTCCTTCGTTGTGAAGAAAGGATTGAAGATGTTCCTGCGTAATTCCTCCGTCATGCCCGGTCCGTTGTCGCTGACGACGAGAACGCCGTACCGCTCGTTCTCGCGGATGTCCACCTTGATCCTGCCGCCGGGACCAGCGGCGTCCATGGCATTGCTCACGAGGTTCATGACAACGAGCTTTAACATGTCGGGGTCGATGAGCGCCCGTCCTTCCGAGGCAGGGGCAAATTCAAGGTCTATGTCCCTCACCGACGTGGACACGCTCATGAACTCCAGAGTTTCACCGACGACAGACCTCAGCTCTCCCTCTTTCAGCGATAATTCCCGGGGCCGCGTGTAGGAGAGTATGTTGTTGATGATCCTGTCGATGGTCTTGACACCGAAGAGAATATACTCCACGTACTTGCGGTCGCGCACCCGCATCTTACCGGCCATCAGCATCGAAAGGAAAAGCTCCATGCTTCCCAGCGGGTTCTTGATCTCGTGGGATATCCGGGCCGCCATTTCTCCCATGGCCATAAGGCGCTCGTCGCGCTCCATGTGTTCCTTCATCCTTTCGATCTCGGTCACGTCCTCGATGGCGACGACGTGCCTGCCTTCGAACCCGTTGGTCAACGCCTGGGTCTTCCACCGGTACCGGCCGAGACCGCACTTTATCTCCCCCGTCCTCTCAGCGGTGCCGCTGAGGTTGTCGATGATACCTTCGGGGATGAGGTCCTCCGCGTTCTTGTTGGCAAATATGACTGACCTGCCGTCGACAACAACGACGCCTACGGGCAGGGAATCGAGTATATTGTAGAGATACTCGCTGGCCCGCTCCAGCGCCCTGTTCTTTTCCTCGAGCTCTCTTTTGAGCTCTCTGATCTGGTTTTCCAACACCCCGTAGTGGCTTATGATCGAATCTGAGGCCCTGGAAAACTCGTTGAAGGCGTTTTCGAGAAGTCTGGCTTCGGGAGTCTGCATGGAGGGAGAATTTGCAAGAAGGGTGCCAAGGAAAGACCGTTGGAACCGTTGGCACCGTTAGAACCGTTGGAACCGTTGGAAAACATACTGCTTCCGGCGTTGTCCCGGATTCAGGGGAAGGTACTGGACCCTGGCAGGCATGATCATAATGTCAAAGAAAGAGCAAAACCTCCCGGCCCCGAGACCTGACCGTTATTATTGTCTTTAACGGTTCTAACGGTTCTAACGGTGCCAACGGTTCCAACCGTCTTTCGCTTTGTCATTTTTTTGACAGCCCGCCGGACTAGTCCAGGCCGAGCCTTTTCATTTTTTCTATGAGTGTCGTTCTGTTGATGTTGAGGGCCTGGGCGGCCTTGCTTTTTACGCCCTGGGTCTCTGTGAGGGCCTTCATGATGAGGGTCTTCTCGAATTCGGAGACGAGCGTGTCGTACCCTTTGTCGATATCGATCTGCGGGGCGGGCATGTCTTCCTTTTCGTGGCCGTACAATTTCTCGGGGAGGTCCTCTATGTCGATGTGCCCTTCCCTCTTGAGAACCACCATACGCTCCACAACGTTCTGCAATTCCCTGACATTGCCGGGAAAATCATATTCCATAAGGGCCTTCATAGCCTCTTCGGAAAAACCCTCGATGGCCGCGGAGTTTATCCTGTTCGATTGCTCGAGAAAAAAGTTGACGAGAAGCGGGATGTCCTGGCGCCGTTCCCTGAGCGGCGGGATCTCGATGGGGACGACGTTGAGCCGGTAGTAGAGGTCCTCGCGGAATTTGTTCTCGCTGACGAGGTCTTCCAGCTTGCGGTTCGTAGCCGCGATGATCCGCACATCCACCTTGATCGTCTTCGAGCCGCCGATGCGCTCAAAGGACTTCTCCTGGAGGACCCTCAGGAGCTTGACCTGCAGGTTGAAGCTCATGTCGCCGATCTCATCGAGAAAGATCGATCCGCCTGCCGCGAGTTCGAACCTGCCGAGGCGGGTATTGACGGCGCCCGTGAAAGCGCCCTTCTCATAGCCGAAAAGCTCGCTTTCCAGGAGGGTCTCCGGTATGGCTCCGCAATTCACCACGACGAGGGGGTTGTCCCTCTTGGACGAATTGTAGTGGATGGCCCTCGCCACAAGCTCCTTGCCCACACCGCTCTCACCGGTGATGAGCACCGTGGCGCTGGTGTCGGCCACGCGCTCGATCATCTCGAAAACCTTCTGCATGGGAAAGCTCACCCCGATGATGTTCTCGAACTTGTACTTGTCCTTGAGCGCCGACCTCAGGATGGTGTTCTCCCGGACCATCTTGTTCTCCGAGTACCGCCTCAGGAGATTTGCCTTGATCGTGAGCCCCTTGGGGATGTTGTCGCTCTTGAGGAGATTGAAGTAGTACATGGCGGAATCCACGGTCGCGAGGACCTCTTCGAACTTGAAGGGTTTGAGGATATAGTCGAAGGCACCGCACCGCATGGCGCTGATGGCGCTTTCCATGCTGCCGTAGCCCGTCATGACGATGCCGAGGGTATCGAGGTACTCCTTCTGGATGAAGTTGACAAGCTGCAGCCCGTCAACCTTGGGCATCATGAGGTCCGTTATCAGGACGTGGTACCCGTTGTTCTTAAGTGCCGAAAGGGCCTTTCTGCTGTCAATGTAAGGGTCGACGGCATACCCGTTGGCTGTGAGAAACTCACCGAGCATGGAAAGGATGTTCTCCTCATCCTCAACAATGATGACCCTTCCTTTTTCCATCCCTATTTCGTTGTCCGCTTGTCAATTATGATCGACTGGTTCTTGAGCATGTCCCAGGCACGGTCCCTGTCGCGCTCTTCCTCCTGTCTGGCCCTGTCACGTGACTCGTCGGAACCGATGGACCAGGTGGTGCCTTCTTTGTCCTTAACGACCTTGAGGTCATCGGAGGCAAGGCCGGCCGACCCCGCAAGGATGATAAACAGCAAAGAGAGGACCGCCGCACCGTATCTCTTCATTGTATACGCCTCTTTACACTGGTAACTAATGGTATCGGTCTGAACATAACAATATATATAGCCAATTTTTTGGGATAAAGTAAGAAAAAAATAGCCTCCTCCCCGCGGGGGAAAGGAGTTGCTCAACAAGTACCTGCGACAATGCTGACGATGCACTCATGAAGGGGTGATCCTTGGCGGGGTCCGTAAACAGGACTCATCAGGCCTGCAATGTGATATCCCGAGTTAAGGACTTGACACATTTGCCGATTACGGTATAAGGTTTGCAAATCTATAGGCACCGCACTATGAAACTGAAGCGTCTCAAGAAAAGATGCATGACGTCCGTTACCATTCTGGTCGTCCCTCACTCCAAATCCCAGCCCCTCAAACTAAGGCTGCCGGTCGCGGGCCTTGTGGCCTGCATGGCCCTCGCCGTCGTCGGGGCCGTGTATATCACGATCGCCGGGGTCAAGACAGCGGAATACTATGTCATGAAGACCAAGCTCTCCTATTTTACGAGGGAGTTCAACGCGCTCAAGCAGAGTATCACCTCGCTCAAGGAAACCAACAACGAGCTTTCACGGCTCGTGGAGCTCAAATCGAAGAACAATATCCTCAAATCCGCCGAATTCAGCGATTCGGGATCGATTAATATCGAGGCCATCAAGAAAGAGATGATGGAAACCATAGAGTCGGTGGCGGAGATCAAGAAGTATATCACCGAACAGAAGAACATCTATCTCGCGACGCCCCGGGGATGGCCTATGGAGGGGCAGATCAGTTCGGGTTTCGGATTGCGTCATCATCCCGTCACGGGGGTACGGCAGCACCATTCGGGGCTTGATATCCGCGCTTCCCGCGGGACACCCGTCAAGGTCACCGCGGACGGCATCGTCACGTACTCGGGCTGGTCGGGAGGCAACGGCAACATCATCGTCGTCGAACACGGCCATGGTTTTTCCACCGCCTACGCACACAACAAGGAAAACCTCGTCACCGTCGGACAGAAGGTCAGGAAAGGACAGCACATCGCACTCTCCGGTTCAACGGGCATGTCGACGGGTCCTCATCTCCACTACGAGGTATGGAGGAACGGCAAGCCTGTCGATCCCGCTCATTATCTCAAGGACGGATAACAATGGCAAACAAAAAGCATGAAGCGGGGTCACTGGAGACCCTGATAGGTCAGGACTCAATCGTTCGGGGCGAAATAATCTCGAAGGGCGTCGTGAGGCTCGACGGTACCCTTGAGGGCAGCATTCAGGCCGACTACCTTATCCTGGGCAGATCGGGCTCCGTCAAGGGTGATATGGCGGCGCGGGAGATCGTCATCGACGGCACCGTGGAGGGTGATCTCCAGGCCGAGGAACTGGTGGAGATAAACCCCGACGGAGCGGTGGAGGGCAACATACGCACCGCAAAGCTTATCATCACCGAAGGCGCCTTCTTCTCAGGCACCTCCTTCATGGAGAGATCCCGCAAGGTGGAGAAACAGCAGGAAGAAGAGGCCGGTGAACCGGATGAACCCTCCCGGGAAGAGGAACCCTCCGAGGAAAAGAAGACACTGAAAAGAATATTCTCCTTCTTCTGACACTCACTGTCAAAAAAGGCGACAGAGAAAGGAAACAGGGGTCAAAAACAGGAAGCAAAAGAGTTTCTTCTGTCTCCCGGCCGTCAATTCCGTACCCTGGATCCTTATTTCCTCCCCCATCCTCATTCCCTTTTTTCTCTCCCCTTCTTCTTTACTTTCCGCATTGTAACGAACATTCTCTTATGCTATAAATTAAAAATTCAGGCGACGTCTTTTGTTGTGGTAAGGTTCTTGCATAAGTGCTGATGTGCAGATATGAACACTGAGGCATTACCTGAATATAACTAAACAAGAAAGGAGAGTTTGCCATGATAGGTGAAAAGAAGGCAGCAACCGATTTCGACGAGAAGGACATCACGACCATAGTTGCCGATGACCTTGAGATCAAGGGCACCATACGGTTCAAAACATCGGTCATGTTGAAGGGTGTGTTCGAAGGCGAGATATACTCGGAGGGCCTCCTTGTCGTCGGACCCACCGCGCGCGTGAACGCGAGCATCACGACCCAGACTCTCGTCTCCCACGGGGAGATCACGGGAAACGTGATAGCAAACGAGCAGGTGACGCTCAAGAGCACCTCGATCCACAATGGT
>MVQQ01000231.1 GCA_002067555.1 Syntrophorhabdus sp. PtaB.Bin184 | reverse complement strand
AACGCCCGTATCATAATATGTTCCTCCTAAAATTTCGCCAGCTCTGTCAGCTTGCTGTTGATGTCGGAAAACATCTGGTCTATCTTCGTGTAGCACTCGAAGGCCCTCATGGTGGCTATGAGGTCCACCATTTCAAGGACAACGTTGACGTTCGAGGTCTCGTAGGAACCCTGCCGCACCGTGTACACCTTCGGCGTCTCCCCGGCATCGGTGCCGGTGTAGGTGAAGTTGCTCTTGCTCACCGGTTTCAGGCCCTTCATGTCCTTGAACTCGACAACCTTGATGGTGTCCACCAGGTCCTTTCCCAGGTATATGGAGCCATCGCTCTCGATGAGTATCTCTTTGCCGTCGGTGACATTGATGGTGATCTCGCCGCCCTTGCCCATGACGGGGTCTCCGCCCATGGTTACGAGCCGGCTTGACTTGTCGAGCATGAACTGCCCGTTGCGCGTGTACTGGACCCCCTCCGGGGTCATCACGGAAAAAAATCCGGGACCCAGGATGGCCATGTCCAGCTTGGCGCCGCTTTCCACTATGGAAGCGTCAGAAAAATCGATATAGGTGTCGGAAAGGTTGACATAGGAATTCTTCAGCAATCCCGATCCACCCGTCTCATCCTGCGCCGTGGAGATCATCTCGAAGACGGGCCGTGAGGCCTTGAATCCCGCGGTTTGAGCGTTGGCCAGGTTGTTGGCGATGATGTCCAGCCTCTTCTCATTCACGTACTTGCCGGCGACTGTCACAAAAAAGCTCATGCCGGGGATAGTGCAATACGTGTGCCAGAAAAGACCGTTTGAACCGCTTGAACCGCTTGAACCGTTTGAACTGTTGGAACCGTTGGAACCGTTGGGGGCGGTTGGGGCGGCTTGTTTGAATTGCCTGAACGGGACCGTGATGAACCCGTTTTCGAATCCGGTTCCTGTTCCCCCGTCATTCCGGCTTTAGGCCGGAATCCAGGAGAGCGGGTGGTGTGGCAACGAGCCTGCTTGTTCAATAGACGATGCGTCTGCCGTCTCGCCGGTTTTTCTCCCCGGGTCCGGACACTGGTCTGTAACTGCGCGTATTTCCTGGATTCCGGCCTTCGCCGGAATGACGGGGGAGAGGGTGCAGGAATGACGGGGGAGAGGGTGCAGGAATGACGGGGGAATGGGTCTTTCTGTCTTCAAAGGTCTTCAACCTGAGACTTGAGACCTGAGACTGTTATTTTCCCTTTTGCTGGGAAAAAATTTCCTTTTGGGAAATATTTTCAGGGAAAAGCCGGGGTTTCCCTGTGTGATGGTCAGAGGACTGCCTTTTCGTTGATGAAGCGGGACAGCTTTTTCACGCCTTCCCTGAAGGCCCTGGTGTGGAAGCCGTTTGTCCACGTACCATTATTATTAAAGAGGTCGGAAACGACGAGGAAGGCGACTGCTTTCAGGCCCTTTGCCCTGGCGACGGAGTAAAAGGATGCCACTTCCATCTCCACCGCCGATATTCCCCGTTCGATGCAGGCCTCGATCTTTTTCTCCGTCTCCCGGTAGAGGGCATCTGTCGTCCACACATCAACGACAGGGAATCCCGCCCCTGCCGCCGCATCGGTCCAGTCGTCCGCCCAGGCCGACGACACCATCTCGTTCTCGTCCTCCAGGTAGTGCCAGGAGATCCCCTCCTCGCGCAGCGCGCTTCCCGCGAGACAGACATCCCCTACCGCCCGGTCCGGCCCCATGCCCCCGCAATAACCCCAGAGAACGAACTCCCTGGCACCAAATGCGGACAGCTCTTCCATCAATGCAGCAATATTCGGGCCACCGAAGGAGGACCGTATAACCACCGTCGAGGTCCCGGACAGGCGGTGGATCATCCTGAAAGGGGCCCACGCGTCCACGATGGAGGCACCCCTGTCTTCCGTCAATCGTCTGAGATCCGTTTCGTTGAAGGTTACGATGGCCCTTTCGGGCAATGCGAGCTGATGCGGTTCTTTTCTTGTGAGCGCCCCGGCTATCGCCCGGGGATCGAGAACCACCCGGGAGGCATCAAAGAACCGTCTCAAGGAATCTTCTCTTCAGCCTCTCGTACGAGGTCATGAGATGTTCGGAGATGACCCTGGTCTCCCCCGTGACGGCCATGAAGTTCGTGTCTCCGAACCAGCGCGGCACCATGTGCACATGGACATGCTCCTCGAGCCCCGCCCCGGCGGCGCGGCCCACATTGATGCCTATGTTGATCCCCTCGACGTTGAACTCTTCCTTATAGACCCTGACCATCTTCTTTACGAGGCGCATGATGTCGAGGGATTCCTCGTCGGTAAGGTCCTCCATGAGGCCCGTGTGACGGACCGGCACGACCATGACGTGGCCGTTCGTATAGGGAAAGCGGTTCATGATGACGAAGGCCTTGCCGAGCCTCCCGATCACGAGGGACTCTTCGTCCTTCCCTCCGTCGATACAGAGAAAACACCTCTTCTCGCCCGGTGTCTTCGCGCCCGTGATGTATTCCATTCTCCAGGGAGCCCAGACTCTATCCATCTCAATTCCTTATGAACATGTAGTCCCGCCAGTACTCGGGCGGCACCTTGACCCCAAGGTTCAGCATGAACATGTAAAACCCGTTGGGCCGTGAAGGTCTCTTCCTCGGGTGCATCTTCACTTCTTCAGGCAGTTTGTCCCCTTTCTTCAGGTTACAGGCAATGCAGGAGGTGACGATGTTGGTCCATTCCGTTACGCCTCCCCGGGACTTGGGGACAAGGTGGTCACAGGTCAGGTATTTGGCATCGAGCTTCTTTCCGCAATACTGACAGGTGTGGTCATCCCGGAGAAAGACGTTCCTTCGGGAAAACTTCACTTTGGCGTGGTTGCTCCGGACAAGGGTGAGAAGACGTATGACGGCAGGCTGACGGATGGCTATCGAGACGCCCCGGATCTCCCGGTCATACTCCTTGAGAACTTCGACCTTTCCCAGGTAAACAAGAGTGATCGCCTTCTTCCATGACAGAACGCTGATAGGTTCAAAGGTCGTGTTAAGCAGGAGGGTCCGGTCCATTTAATCATTTGATAAATAACCCGTTTCGACCTCTCCTGTCAAGGTTTGAGATGATCAGGCAGTAGTTGGGCATGGACATACTTACCACCCTGGGGTATACCCAGAAGAAAAGGTTGCAGGCGGGAAGCAGGAGC
>MVQQ01000230.1 GCA_002067555.1 Syntrophorhabdus sp. PtaB.Bin184 | reverse complement strand
CGGGGAGGCGCTCCCCAGTATCAGAAAACGTGAAGTGTTCTGAGGTCTGTCGACAAGCACCCTCAGCGTTTTGAAAAGATCGGGCATGACCTGTATCTCGTCGATGACAACGAGCCCCGCCATGGCGCCGAGGACAAGCTCCGGGTTTTCTAGGCGCTTGGCGTCCGGACCAGACTCGCAATCAAGGTACGTGGCTCCCCTTGTGCCTCCGAAGAGACGGGCCAGCGTTGTCTTTCCGCATTGTCTCGGACCGAGCAGGGCCGTCACGGGCGATCGCCCGGAGGCTGCGCCCAATGCTTCCATGTAAAACGGCCGTGGGATCATGTAAATATGATATCCTTGAACATTCGGAATGTCCATCCGAATTTTCAAGCAGTTATCCTTTCCATCCTGACAACGTCAAGAGGACAAGCGAGTAATCCATTTCCATGAAGTGCTCGACTTGAGTAACGAATAGTGTTATTTCAGATAAGTGATTCATAAGGGCCAACTATTTACTCACAAGATGATGGGCACCGGCCGTCCGGCAGGAGGTGAGGGATGAAGCTTCTTATCCGCGGGGGGAGTGTTGCCGCCGGTTACGGCGCGAGCAGGCGTTACGCTGACATCTTGGCGGAACGTCTTCTCCCGAGAGCGGTGGAGGTCATCGTGAGGTCGAGGCACAGGGAGACCACCTTTGACGGCGTCGCCACGTTTCCCGTGGATATCGACCCCTTCCGGCCCGACATCCTCCTCTTTAATTTCGGCGTCGACGATGCGTTTCAGGGCGTGTACCGGTCGGAGTTCCAGGAGAACCTGGTGCAGATGATACGGCTGGCGCGTTTGCGATTCGGCCCCGAGGTCGTCCTTGCGACATCGCATACCTTCGACGACCCCTACGACATGGACGCCGTCACCATCTTCTACCGCTCTCTCACCATAGTCGCCTCCGACCTTGACTGCCTTCTCATCCCGGTGCACCATCATTTCGCGGGCTACCTGGAAGAGAAGGGGCTTACGAGCAAAGACCTTACGGGCCCCGACCCGAGATACCCCAACGACAGGGGCCACGAGGTCATCGCGGAGGCCATCATTGAGGGTCTGAGCAAACTCCTCCCGAGATAGACGGTCCCCAGGGTTCCCCGACGGGTCCTTAATATTTCCATTGAATGTCCGATTATTCCTGTGTAAGGCGTTTATTCCATCTGGCGAGAACATTCATTCGGAGAGCGTGCGAAGTGTCATGTTGAAAGACGGGTTACGCCTGCGGCACAGCGACTTCCCGGGCAGACAGAGGTATCGGACAATGCGGTCCCGTTTAAATCTTCCCGGCATTCATCTTGTCCTTTGCGTGGCGTCCCTGTTCGCGTTCCTGTCTGTTTTCCCCATCGCCGATTCGTCCGCCGTCACCATGGAAGAAATAAAGAAGAACGGTGTTCTCAGGCATCTCGGAATACCCTACGCCAATTTCGTCACCGGCAGCGGGGACGGGATGGACGTCGAGCTCATGTCGCTCTTTGCGGAACGGCTCGGCGTGAGATATGAGTTCGTACGAACGGACTGGGACCGCATCTTCACCGACCTCACGGGAAAGACGTTCACACGCGATGACAGAAATGATCTCATCACCGGGGACGCGCCGGTCAACGGCGATGTGGCGGCGAGCGGGATCACCGTCCTTCCCTGGAGAGAGGCGCTCGTCGATTTTTCCCTTCCCGTGTTTCCGACCCAGGTGTGGCTCATGGCCCGCGCCGACTCACCCGTGAAGCCCGTAAAGCCGACAGGAGACCTGAGGCGCGACATCGCCCTGACGAAAAAGCTTGTCAGGGGGTACTCAATAATGGGAAAGACAGGAACCTGTCTTGACCCTGCTCTGTACGGACTGGAAAGGATGACGGACCGGGTAAGGTCGTACGGCGGGTCATTGAATGAGATCGCCCCCGCGCTGATGGAGGGTGTCGCCGACCTCGTTCTCCTTGACGTTTCCGATGCCCTTGTGGCCCTGCAGAAATGGCCCGGTCGCATAAAGGTTCTCGGTCCCGTGAGCCCGATGCAGGACATGGCCGTGGCGTTCAGGAAGGACTCTCCGGAGCTGAGAGATGAGTTCAACAGGTTTCTCGCCGACTGCAGGAGGAACGGCACGTACACCAGGATCGTCAAGAAATACTATCCTTTCGTATTCGAGTATCACCCCGGGTTCTTCAGAAAGAGATGATGAGGACCACAATGGCAGGCCTTAAAGAACTACTCAGACGCCCGTCCGTGCGGATCATTGGAGTGGCGGTCGTGGGTGTGCCGCTCGTTCTTGCGATCCTCTGCCTTCTCTACAGCCATTTTCAGACTGAGAGAGACCTGAAGGAGAACCTTCTCAGGGTTCGCCATCACACCGTCGAGCGGCGCGCGGCCGCGTTGAGCTATTTCTTTACCGACAGGATGGACGACCTTTTCTATCTGAAGCATTCCCGGGAAGTTGCCGTGTACTTCGAGAACAGGGCCCTGGGGATGAGCATGGAATACGGTTTGAAACAGAGCCTGATACCCATCCGGGAGCTGTTCATCGATCTCATGAAAAGGAAACAGATCGGGGACGACAGGGTCTATGCACGACTTGCTTACATTGCCGACGACGGGAGACTCCTTGTGGATACGGCATCGCGGGAGCCGGGCAGGGACATGGCCGACCTATTGAAAAAAGTGCGTTCTTCCGGCGGCGGCGCAGGAAGGATATCGATGTCGCGGGATGGCGAGCACTTCATGGTCATATCGGCACATGTATACAAGGGCGCGCGGCAGGGACACGTCGTGGGATGGATCAGGCCGTGGATAGTCTACAGGCATATACTCGCGGCGGACGAATCGGCGCAATCGTCATATCTCATCTGTGACGAGCGGGGCGACCCCTTGCTGATGAGCGATATCGCCGCCATTCACCCCGCGCACCTCGACATCCTGAGGTCGTTGCCTGCCGGGGGACACCGGGAGTTTTCCGTGAATGGGACGACGGGCAGCGAGATTAACGTGGTCGCCTACAGAATGCCTGTCCCCGACACAGCCTATTCGCTTGTTCACCTGTGTCCCGCGGAAAGTATCTGCGGAACACTGGCGAGCCGGGACCGTATCGCCACCATATCCCTGCTCGTGGTGGCTCTTCTGGCAGGGGTTGCCTTCACCGTGAGGTCCATGATGCTCAAGACGAGCGTCGACGACCTCGAGAAGCGGGTCAAGGAACGGACCGCCGATCTCTACCACCTCAACGAGGACCTTCAGCAGGAGATATGCGAGCGGGAGCTGGCGATGCGGGCGCTCGAGAAGGCGGAAAGGAAGTACCGCTCCATCTTTGAGAACGCAGTGGAAGGGATGTTCCAGACGACGTCGGACGGACGGGTCATCAGCGTGAACCCCGCGCTGGCCTCAACGCACGGATACAGTTCACCGGAGGAGATGGTCCGGGAACTCTCCGGTATGGCAAGGCGGCTCTATGTTGATGAAGGGCGCCGGGCGGAATTCGTCCGCCTGATGGAAGAGAATGGAGCCGCCTTCCACTTCGAGGCACGGACATACCGGAAGGACGGGACCGTAAACTGGGTTTCCATCAACGCAAGGAATGTCAGGGATGAAAAAGGCGAAACCCTCTATTACGAGGGGTCCGTGGAAGACATCACCGAACGGAAGCATCTCGAATCGCAGCTTCTCCACTCGCAGAAAATGGAAGCCATCGGCACCCTCGCCGGGGGTATCGCGCACGACTTCAACAATATCCTGACGGCCATCGTCGGATACGGCAACCTTCTCCAGCTCAGGATGGAAAAAGGCGATCCCTCGAGGAGATACGTGGACAGGATCCTCTCCTCTTCGCAGAAGGCGATCAACCTCACCGGGAGCCTGCTGGCCTTCAGCAGAAAGCAGCCGGTGGAATTGAGACCCCACAGGGTCGGTTCCCTGATAGAGCAGACGGGAAAGCTCCTGAAAAGACTTCTCACGGAGGATATAGACCTCAGAATAGACCGGGTGGACGGTGACGCGGTGATCATGGCTGACCGGACACAGGTGGACCAGGTGTTGATGAACCTGGCGACGAATGCCCGCGATGCCATGCCGGAAGGGGGAACGTTTGCCATCGGAGTGAAGAGGGTGGTGATGGAAAACGATTTCGTGCGGACGCACGGATATGGTTCCCCGGGGAACTACGTGCTTGTCCGCGTTGCTGACACGGGGGCCGGCATGGACGAAAGAACGGTGAAGAAGGTGTTCGAACCGTTCTTCACCACGAAGGCGGAAGGCAAGGGAACGGGTTTGGGACTCTCCATCGTCTACGGCATAGTGAAACAGCACAACGGTTACATCAATGTGGAGAGTGAGCCCGGCAAGGGGACGACATTCAGCCTCTACTTTCCGGAGGTGCAGACCGGGGACGCCGTCGAGACCGAGACGGCGCATGTTCCCCTGAACATAAGGACGGGAAGCGAGACGATCCTTGTCGCCGAGGACAATGCTGAAGCGAGAAGTTTCCTGGCGGAGGTCCTCAGCGTCTCCGGATACACCGTCATCGAGGCCGTGGACGGAGATGAGGCCCTTCGGACGTTCACTGACAACAAGGATCGGATTGCCCTCGTCATCTCCGATGTTGTCATGCCGGGCAGGAACGGCAAAGAGTTGCGCGATGAGATACGGAAGATCAGGCCGGGTACGAAGATCCTCTTCACCAGCGGGTACACCCGGGACGTTCTCGTTTTCAAGGGAATACACGACAAAACAGCCGACTACATCTCAAAACCGCTGTCGCCCAACGACCTTTTAGGAAAGGTCAGGGAACTGCTGGACCAACACCCCGACCCCGTCCAGGCAGAAGAACCAACAGGGAGTTAGCACCCCCCTCTTTTCTTATTTTGAGTCTTTTCCTGGAACCTTTGAACCCTTGAACTCTGGAACGGTTTTCTAGGGTATCAGGAT
>MVQQ01000229.1 GCA_002067555.1 Syntrophorhabdus sp. PtaB.Bin184 | reverse complement strand
TGTTCGTGCCGAGCAATGTGGCGATGGGCAGATGGGGCAGGACGATGAAGAGTGCCGGCAGCTGGATGAGTCCACCACCGCCGGCTATGGAATCAATGAACCCGGCCAGGGCCGCAAAAAAACAGAGTGTGATCGTTTCGAGCAATCGACCTCGCCGTCAGATGAAAACACCCTCCGCTCCCGCTCGGGAGGTCCGGAGGGTGTCCAGTGAACAGTGATCATTGTCAGATAATAACACACCAGCCGAAGGGATCGTCCTTTTCTCCATATTGCATCCCCGTGATCTCGTCGTACAGTTTTTGAGAGATGGGGCCGATCTCGCCGCTGTGGATCGTTACCGTATCCTCGTTGTGCCGAATCCACCCGACGGGTGAGATGACGGCGGCGGTCCCGGTTCCGAAGACCTCCTCAAGGCGCCCGTTCTTTGCCTCCGACATAACCTCATCGATGGTGATCCTTCTTTCCTCAACAGGGATGCCCCAGTGTTTGGCCAGAGCGATGACAGAGTTGCGGGTGACCCCGGGCAGGATGGAGCCCTCAAGGGGTGGAGTGACCACGGTGCCGTCTATGACGAACATGATGTTCATGGTTCCCACCTCCTCGATGCACCGGTTCTCGATGCCGTCGAGCCACAGTACCTGAGTGAACCCTTTCTTCTTGGCCATTTCCCCGGGATAGAGCGAGGCGGCGTAGTTTGCCGGCGTTTTGACGGAGCCGAGGCCGCCTTTCACGGCGCGGACATACTCACCAGAGGTGATGAGTTTCACAGGGTTCAACCCTTCTTTGTAGTAAGCTCCGACGGGAGAGGTGATGATCATGAAGCGATACGTGTGGGATACCCTGACGCCGAGGAAATTGTCCGTCGCGAAGACGAAAGGCCTGATGTAGAGGGAGCAGCCGCGCCTGGCGGGGATCCACGCCCTGTCGATCTCCACAAGCTTCTTCATCCCCTCGAAGAACACCTCATAGGGGAGGGTGGGGATGCACAGGCGTTCGCAGGACACATTGTATCTTTCATGGTTCTTGTCAGGCCTGAAAAGACGAACTTTTCCATCCACCCCGAGAAAGGCCTTGAGACCTTCAAAGACGGCCTGCCCGTAGTGCAGCGTCGAAAGGGCCGGGTACATCTTCATCGCGCCGTAAGGCTCGATGCGGGGTTCACACCAGTGTCCGTCCGCGAAGTCCACATAATACATGTGATCGGAGAAGTGGACGCCAAACTCCAGGTTGTCGAAGTCCACTTCGTTGATCGTTGTCTTCCTGCTTTTCCTTATCTTGATCTTCACAGCTCTCTTCCTCGCGTTCTTTCCTATTTCTTGTCGCAGGGCCCGAGGCGTTTTCCGCTCATTTTGGTCAAAACCTGCTGGGCCTGCATGCCCTTGTTCTTGATGAGTGTCGTTGTTGTCCCGTCGAAGGTATCGCCCTTGTATGTGATGCTTCCCTTGCTTTCCACGGTGCCGTCCTTCTCGTTGCAGACCATGGCCCACGTCACCGTGTTGCCGCTTACCTTCTGGTCAATGATCCTGCAATTCGGGTTTTTTTCCTTGCTCTGCCCGGGCACGCTGTCCTTCTTCGTGAGGCATTGTTTTGTGACGGAAGGAGGAATATTGGCGGGCATACCCTTCATTTCCACTTTTGTCGTGATCTCCCAGAGACCGTCCTTCATGTTCGGTTCAGCGGCCTGTGCGCCGCCGCACCATACGAGTGCCAGAACGATGGCGAGTGTTGCAAGAATGCTCACTTTCATATGTCCTCCTGATCTTTTCCTGACAAACGGTTCGGTAAAAAAAAGTATCACTAATGGGGCGGGCGGGTCAAATAAAAAGACGGTTTGAACCGCTTGAATTGCTTGAACCGCTTGAGAGTTCAAGACAACGAGCGGTTCGAAGGGTTATGTCTTAAGGCTGCCCCGTTGTCGTCTATCTTTTCTCTGCCCCCTGGGCCCTGACCCCCGCGTCCTTTGTCTGGTCCTTCAGTATTGTCGTCACCGTCGATACGAGGCCGGCGAGGTCGCCGAGGTTGGCGGGGAGGATGAGCGTGTTGTTCGTTCTTGCCAGTTTCCCGAACTCATTTATGTATTGCTCGGCGATGCGCAGGTTGACGGCGTTGATGCCGCCCTGCTCGTTGATGGCGAGAGCGATCTCCCTCAAGCCGTTTGCGGTCGCCTTTGCCACCCGTTCGATCTCTGCCGCCCGGCCTTCGGCCTCGTTGATCCTTTTCTGCTTCTCGCCTTCGGAGGTGGCGATCATTTCCTGCTTGACGCCCTCGGCGCGGTTGATCTTGGCCTGTTTGTCGCCCTCGGATTCGGCGATCATCGCACGCTTCTCACGTTCGGCGCGCATCTGTTTTTCCATGGCATCCTTGATGCTCTGCGGCGGCACGATGTTCTTGACCTCGTACCGGGTGACCTTGACGCCCCAAGGGTCCGACGCCTTGTCGACGGCCTCCACGATGGTGGTGTTGATCGTGTCCCGTTCCTCGAATGTCCTGTCGAGTTCGAGCTTGCCTATGACGCTTCTCATGGTTGTCTGGGCGAGCTGGGTGGCCGCGAACTGGTAATTGTTGATGCCGTAGGACGCCTTCTGGGGGTCAATGACCTGGAGGTAGAGGATGCCGTCGACCTCGACGGCGATGTTGTCCCTGGTAATGCACGTCTGGGAGGGCACGTCGATGGCCTGTTCCTTCAACGTGTGCTTGTAAGAGACCTTGTCGATGAAGGGTATGAGGATGTGGAGGCCGGCATCCAGCGTCGCGTTGTACTTGCCGAGGCGTTCAACGATGAAAGCGACCTTCTGAGGGACAACCCGTATGGTCTTCAGAAAGGCTATGACCACGAATATGATGAGGCCGACGATGATGATGGTAAAGAAGTTCATTGACCGTTCCCTCCCTTTGCCGGGTATTTTTTGACCTTCAGTGTGAGACCTTGCTTGCCGGTGATCTCCACGGCGGTTCCTTCTTCGATCGGTTCCTCTCCATCGGCCTCAGCGTTCCAGCTGGTGCCGTGAAGCTCCACCTTGCCTCCCATGATGGGGTCGATCGTTCGTGTCACCACGGCCCTCTTGCCCGCGAATTCCGACAGGTCGTCATCGGATTGCCGGCCGTACTTTTTGTAGCCGACGAAGACGCCCCTCATCCATTTCCTCAGCGATACAAGAAGCAGGACAGAGGCAACGAGAAAGAGAACGAGCTGAACGTTGACGGAGATGTCGGTGAAAAAGCATACTAGAGCCACGATCCAGGCGCCGACCCCGAAGAAAAAAACGATGAATCCCGGCAGGACGAACTCCAGCAGCATCAGCACAAGGCCGATGAGAAACCATATCAACTCGGGTTTCAGCCAGTCTTTGAATGTTTCCACATCATCACCCCGTATATGGAGATCCTGTTGCAAGGATTCTAGCAGATTGAGTTCGTTAATAAAACAAGAATGCTTCACATTCGGGACCACACCGGTCCGGAACGGAACCGGGCACGCATGGCCGTCGTCTGTCTTCGTCGCTTGAGTATTCCGCGTGATCTGGTGTATCCTGACAGAGACGGAAAGTCACTTTATGTGCAACCCGTCAAAATGACAGGGGAACAGTCCTGCGAGAAAGCCAGGGCCTCACATTCCTGGCGAAAGGCACCGAACATGGGAGAGATACAGGTGGGCGAAACGGAAATGCCGCCCGACATTGTGTTGAAGAAGTCGCCGTTTCTGGTAGTGAGGCAACTGAACGATAACGACGTGAGGGTGTACAGTAAGCTCCATGGCAACCTCACGTCGTACGGGCCCGAGATCGTCAGCGTCCTTCAACTCTTCGAAAGACCGGTTCGGGCGGGAAAAGCAGTGACGGGAATGTCGGGAACGTACCGGCGTGACCCCGCGGTCCTGATTAAGGAACTCTACGACAAACATTTCCTGGTGGAGGGGGACAGAAGTGAGCGGGACATGTTCGCGGAGTACGTTGCCACGGCACGGCGCAGGAACGAAGTTGCCAGGATATCCAGGGTGACCTTTCTCGTTTCGGCCACATGCAACCTGGCCTGCAAGGGTTGTTATCACAGCTTTTACGATTTCAAGAGCGGCAACATGACCGCCGGGTTTGCCGGCCGGGTCCTTGCTGGTCTTTTCCCTTACCTGAGAAAAAGGGGGATTCCCGCGTTGCTCATATCCTTTCTCGGGTACGAGCCTCTCCTGAATTTCGAGACGGTGAGTCGGGTCCACGACCAGGCCGGTGCCATGTCGGAGGAATACGGGGTCGACACCACGTTCAAGATATTCACGAACGCCTTCAGCATCAAGCGGAACATATACGACTGGATAGTGAGGAACAGATCCCGGCTGAGTTTCAAAGTGAGCCTTGACGGTGTAAGGGAGGACAACGATCAGCGAAGGCTGGACCGTTCCGGAAAAGGGACCTTCGACAGGGTTGTCGGCAACCTGGAACGGATCATCGCCACCGGCGTGAAATGTGATGTCCTGACGACCCTCAGCAGGATCAATTTCTCCAATATCGAAAGGTTTGTCGATGAAATGGCCGCGATCGGCATCAGGAATATCACCGCCAACATATTCTGCGGTCAATCACCGGAAGAGAGGAAGCTGGAGCTGTCGGAAGAGGAGAGATTCGAGGCCATAAAAAGGATGGACCGGGCGACGGAGAAGCACGGGATCGAGTTCGACGGGGAGTGGAAGTTCGCTGTTGTGCAAATGATAACGGGAGCCCACTTCACCTGTCCTGCCGGAATGAGACAGATCGTTTTCTGTGCCGATGGAGCCATCCATCCCTGTCAGCGTTTTGCCGGAACGGAGCTTACCTTCGGCACCTTCGGGGACGATTTCTGGGAGAAGCTTGGGGAAGGCCAATGCGAAAGCTACGAACACTGGACCGCCGACCTCTACGACCGCGTGATGGAGAGAATGGATCAGGAACACGCGGATCTGACCGGATGGAGCTGCCCCTTCATCCCCTTCATGCGGGGGGAATGCCTCGGGAAGCATGTCGAGAGGGATTTCAACGAACGCCTTATCGAGTACTATGTCACGCGCCCTGTGGACCGGATAGTAGCCAGATCGCGCATACATTGCTGATGCCCGGGTCACGGGCAGGATCGCCGATCCCTGATCGGGACCGGGGAGACAAGAAGGAGGCCGCCCATGGCAGCGATATTCGAGGACAACTCGCTCTCAATAGGCAGAACGCCTCTCGTCAGGCTGAACAGGGTGACGGCGGGCGCGAAGGCCACGGTGCTTGCGAAGGTGGAGGGGCGCAACCCGGCCTACTCGGTGAAGTGCCGGGTCGGTGCCGCGATGGTCTGGGACGCCGAGAAGACGGGAAGGCTCAAGCCGGGAATGGAGATGATCGAGCCCACGTCGGGCAACACGGGCATAGCCCTTGCCTTTGTGGCCGCCGCCCGCGGATATGGTCTGACCCTTACCATGCCGGAGACGATGTCCGTGGAAAGACGCAAGGTGCTCAAGGCCCTCGGGGCACGTATCATCCTCACGGAAGGGGCGAGCGGCATGAAGGGGGCCATTGCCAGGGCGGAGGAGATCGCAGCCGGCGACGTTTCACGGTATTTCCTTCCCCAGCAGTTCGAGAATCCGGCGAATCCCGCCATACATGAGGCGACGACGGCCGTTGAGCTCTGGAACGATACGGACGGGAGGATGGACATCCTCGTTTCCGGAGTCGGCACGGGTGGTACGATCACAGGGATAAGCAGGTACTTCAAGCTCACGAAGGGAAAGAAGATGATCTCCGTCGCCGTGGAGCCGATCCATTCCCCTGTCCTCACCCAGACAAGGGCCGGCGAACAGGTGAAGCCGGGCCCGCACAAGATCCAGGGGATAGGTGCCGGCTTTGTTCCGAAGGTGCTCGACCTTTCCCTTGTCGACCGCATCGAGACTGTCAGCAACGATGAGGCGATGGAGATGGCGAGACGCCTGGCGCGTGAGGAGGGGATCCTGAGCGGGATATCCTGTGGTGCCGCGGCGCACGTTGCGGTCAAACTGGCCAGGGAGCCTGCGAATGCCGGGAAGACCATCGTTGTTATTCTGCCTGATTCGGGAGAGCGGTATCTTTCTACCGAACTTTTCGAGGGACTCTCCGGCGGTCCCTGACCGGCAGATGCTGCAGACACACCTGTCTGAAGGGCGGATGTGGGAGAGCGGTGTGCGGACGTGCAAGAGGAACTCAGGAGAAAATACGAGGACCTGAAGAATTCTATCAGGTCCATGGGACGGGTTGCCGTCACCTTCTCGGGTGGTGTGGACAGCACGTTGCTGCTGAAGGTGAGCATCGATGAACTGGGATGCGGGAACGTCCTGGCGCTGACCGGTGTGTCCCCCATACACGCGCGATCGGAGAGTGACGGGGCAAAGGAATGCGCCGCCGCCCTGGGGGCCCGCGTGATCTTCTTTGAGTCCACGGAGATGGAGGACGAAAGCTTTGTGGCCAACGGGCGTGACCGGTGCTATCACTGCAAGGCCTGTCTATTCAAGGTGGTCCGGGAGATCGCTCGACGGGAAGGGTATTCCTTTCTCCTCGAGGGATCCAATGCGGACGACGAAAAGGATTTTCGCCCGGGACGGAGGGCATGTCTGGAATTCAATGTCGTGAGCCCTCTTCTCGACGGAGGATTCACAAAGAACGACATACGGGAGCTTTCCCGGGCACTGGGACTCGCGACCTGCGACAAGCCTTCCGAGGCCTGCCTGTCCTCGAGGATTCCTTACGGGACGGCGATAACGAGGAAAATGCTCGAAGACATCGAACGTTCCGAGGCATTCGTGAGATCCCTCGGGGTATCACGGGTCCGGGTCAGGCATCACGGCAGCACGGCCCGCATCGAGACCGATGA
The DNA here is from genome assembly GCA_002067555.1 of Syntrophorhabdus sp. PtaB.Bin184. Taxonomy (GTDB): domain Bacteria; phylum Desulfobacterota; class Syntrophorhabdia; order Syntrophorhabdales; family Syntrophorhabdaceae; genus Delta-02. The sequence continues at coordinate 11,467 of MVQQ01000229.1, read as the reverse complement.
GAAGGATTTCCCCGTCATCCTCGAGTACCGCGACGAGATAGCTGCCGAGCTGATGCGCACAGGCTTCACCTACATCGCCCTCGACCTCCACGGCTACAGAACGGGGAGCATGAACGAGGAAGAATAAAGACCGTTTCAGGTCTCACGTTGCAGGTTTCAGGTTTCAGGTCAGAAGACCACAAGAAGGCTTCTCATTGTAAAGATTCCGGTCCTACCGGAAACCATCCGTCTTTGTCTTTAACCTGAAACTTGGGACGTGAGACCTGAGACCGTCTTTATTTGTTCTTCATCACCAGTTCCGGTTTCTTGAGGAAGACCGACGTGTCGGGTGGAATGGATTCGGTGAGCCATACGTTCCCGCCGATGGTCGAGCGGGCGCCTATGACCGTTTGCCCTCCGAGGATGGTGGCGTTGGCGTAAATGATGACGTCATCCTCTATTGTGGGGTGGCGCTTCGTGTCCCTGAGAAGAGGGCATTCATCCTTGCTGAGGGAAAGCGCGCCGAGGGTGACTCCCTGGTAGAGACGCACCCTGTCGCCGATGGTGGTTGTTTCCCCGATGACGATGCCCGTGCCGTGGTCCATGAAAAAACTCTCACCGATGACGACACCGGGATGTATGTCGATGCCCGTCAGGCTGTGCGCGTATTCCGTCATGATCCGCGGGATGAGGGGCACCTTGTTCGTATGCAGCCAGTGGGCGACGCGATAGACGGCCACGGCGAAGAGACCGGGATAGCAGAATATGATCTCGTCAAAATGTCGCGATGCCGGGTCGCCCTCAAAGGCGGCCCGAACGTCTTTCGAAAGCGTTTTCTGCAGCTCGGGAATGTTCTCGATGAATCCCAGGGTTATCTCCTGGCTGAGGTCCTCGCAATGGACGCAGGGCCGGTTGAACCGGATGCAATCGTGGCGTATCGCGTGCTGTATCTGTATCGCGATCGCATCGAAAAGCTCCATCACCTGCTCCCCCAGGTAATACCGGTGGTTGATCTCGTCCAGCCGTTTCTCGGCAAAGAAACCTGGAAAAAGGATGGGAATCGTCTTGCGTATGATATCGATGATGGCCCGTCGTGAGGGTATCGGCTCGGGGCCGACGTGATGGAGACGCCCCTTTTTGTCGTACTGCTCAACTATCCTGTCGACGAGCAAAGGCAGCCGTGAACGATGCTTCTGGGTTGCGATTATCTCTTCCCTGCAGTGCTTCTTTGCATTCTCTTCTTCCATCATGTCTTTTTTCCTCAGACCGTTGTGCAGGCGCCCTGCTGTGTCGTCCAGTAGGGTGAAAGGACCCTGAGTTTTTCGATTATCGGAGGCAGTTCCTTTATGACGAGGTCTATGTCTTCTTCAGTGTTATAGACGCTGAGACTGAACCGTATCGATCCGTGGGCCATCGTGTAGGGAACACCCATGGCCCGCAGGACATGGGAAGGCTGGAGCGAACCGGAGGTGCAGGCGGAGCCCGAGGAGGCACATATGCCGAACTGGTCCATGAGCAGGAGGATACTTTCGCCCTCGACGAACTCGAAGCTGATATTCGTCGTGTTGGGAAGACGCTCATCCTGGACGCCGTTTACCCGGCTCTGCGGGATTGCGGTGAGAAGTTCGCTTTCCAGCCGGTCGCGCAGGTTCCTCACGTAAGTGTTCTCCTTTTCCATGCTGGCGGCAGCGAGTTCGCAGGCTCTCCCGAGCCCGATGATCCCCGGGACGTTCTCCGTGCCGCCCCGGCGCCCCTTTTCCTGGTGGCCGCCGATGAGGAAGGGGGAGAACTTTGTCCCTTTCCGCACGTACAGGACACCAATGCCTTTCGGCGCATGCAGTTTATGACCCGAAAGAGAGAGCATGTCGATCACATTGTCTTTCATGTTGACGGGTATCTTTCCCACGGCCTGGACCGCGTCGGTATGGAATGCGATCCCCCGTGCGCGGGCCAGTCGCGCCGCCTCCTCCACGGGGAAGATCACGCCCGTTTCATTATTGGCCCACATGATGCTTGCAACCGCCGTGTCCGGCGTCAGGCTTGCCTCATATTCCTCCATGTCGAGCCTTCCCGCGCTGTCCACTCCGACCATGGTCACGCGGTATCCTTTCTGGGCAAGATGCTCGCAGAGGACCTTGATCGCCGGGTGTTCGACCCTGCTCGTGACGACGTGGGTCTTTCCCGGGTTCACGAGCAGGGAGGACATGACCGCCGTGTTGTCGCTTTCCGTGCCGCAACTCGTGAAGATGATCTCCTCCGGGTCGGCCCCGAGGAGCGAGGCAACCCTGTGGCGGGCCTCCAGGAGCTTGCGGGCTACCTGGCCGCCGAAGGAGTGCATGCTCGAGGGATTCCCGTACCGATCGTGGAAGAAGGGGAGCATTTCATCAAGGACCTCACGGGAAACCATCGTCGTTGCGTTGTTGTCGAGGTAGACCGTCTTCATTTTGCCACCTCCTCAACAACGAGGTCGGGCGAGACGAACTCTTTCAGCTTCCATTCAACAAAGCTCTTCAGTGTTATCTGTGACGCCTGGCACGTCGCGCAGGCCCCTCTCGTTGCCACAAGGACTCTGTTCCCGATGACGTCGATGAGGTCTATGTCGCCGCCGTCATGCTGGAGCGAAGGTCGGATCTCGCGTTCGATCGTTTCCTCGATCATGCGGATCTTCTGGATATTGGAAAGCCGTGGTTTTTCCACCGGTTCCTTTTCAGATCCTTGAGCCGTGAGAATACGGTCAAGTATGCCCTGGATCTTCTCATGGCAGTTTTCGCACCCGCCCCCTGCCTTCGTGTAGTACGTCACTTCCTCGACGGACGTCAGATGATTCTGCCTTATCGCCCGCTCGATCTCCCCGTCGGTGACGCCGAAGCAGGCGCACACGATCTCTTCCTCCGGCCTTTTGTACGACACGCCGCGATAGTTCTCGATGGCCTTCTCCAGGGCCTCCTGGCCGAGCACGGAACAGTGCATTTTTTCCGGAGGAAGTCCGCCCAGGTAATCGGCGATATCCTGGTTCGTTATCTTCATTGCGTCCTCTATGGTCTTTCCCTTGAGCATCTCCGTGAGGGCCGATGCGGAGGCGATGGCGCTCGCGCATCCGAAGGTTTTGAACTTCGCGTCGGCAATGCGTTTATTCTCATCGAGCTTGAAGGTGAGCTTGAGTGCGTCGCCGCATGCTATGGAACCCACTTCGGCAACACCATCCGGGTTCTCGATCTCGCCCGCGTTCCTGGGATTCAGAAAATGCTCACGGACCTTGTCTGTGTATTCCCACATGGCCTACTCCTTTAATCGAGGTCTTTGTCAAGGCGGGTTGCTCTCGTCTCGCGCGGGCCACCCCCATATTCTATTCTACCCTTTTTGTTCCCCCTTGCAAAGGGTGGTCTTCATGTGTCCCCATGCATTGTGTAAGGGACAGCACAGAACCTTGGACTTGTCATCGATTTTGATGTAATTTAATAGCAGCGACGATGAGAAAAAAACCCTTTGCCAACGACCTTTATGTTATTTCTTCGTCCGTTGCCGAGCTGAAGCGGGCCGTCGATGACGGCGCAGCGATCGTCCAGCTTCGGGACAAGACGGGAGACGAGGCCACAATCCTTGAAAAGGCGCGCGAGCTTGTCGATTACAGGCGGGTTCGTCCTTTCGTTTTTATCTTGAACGACGACCCCGCCCTGGCTGTGAAGGCCGGGGCAGACGGGGTCCACGTGGGCCAGGATATGTCTACGCTCGAAGCCCGTGCCATAGTCGGTGAGGGGATGATCGTGGGCAAGACGACGCACAATCTGGAGCAGGGAAAGCAGGCGATCAGGGACGGTGCCGATTACATATCGACAGGGCCGGTCTACGCCACTCCCACGAAGCCCGGGAGGGCCCCGGTGGGGCTTGGCTATGTGAGGGAGGCGGCGGAGCATCTCGACATTCCCGCCGTCGCCATCGGCGGCATCGATCTTTCCAACATCGACGGTGTGCTGGCCGCCGGGGCAAAGACGATAGGTGTCGTCAGGGCCTCGTCGGATGCCGTGGAATTATTGAAGAGAATAAAGAAGACGGTGAAATGAAGATAACAGTCAACGGCAAGGCGGTGGAGACCACGGAAGGCATGGACCTCCACAGGCTTGTCCATTCCGGCAAGGCGGACCCCGGCAGGGTGATCCTTGTCCTCAATGATGGAGTCGTGAAGAGCGACCGGTGGTCTCTGACCGTCCTTTCTGAGGGTGACCGGGTTGAACTGGTGTCCTTCGTGGGAGGAGGGTGATATGGACGACAAACTGATCGTGGGCGGGAGGGAGTTCGGGAGCCGTTTCTTTCTCGGCACGGGCAAGTTCGGCGACAAGGAGGCCATGCGCAAGGCCATTGTCAGTTCCGGTTCTCAGCTCGTAACGGTGGCGCTTCGCCGGATCGACCTCGACGAGACGGATGAGAATATTCTCTCCTTCATTCCCGACGGCACCACGATCATGGTCAACACATCGGGTGCGCGCAACGCGGCCGAGGCCGTGCGCATCGCCCACATAGCGCGGGAGGCCGGGTACGGGGACTGGATAAAGATCGAGGTCATAAGCGACAGCCGGTACCTGTTGCCCGACAACCAGGAGACGATAAAGGCAACGAGGATACTTTCGGGGGAAGGTTTCGTCGTGCTGCCCTACATGCATCCCGACCTTTACGTGGCGAAAGCGCTCGTTGACGCGGGAGCGGCCGCCGTCATGCCCCTCGGATCGCTCATCGGATCGAACCAGGGGCTGAAGATGCGCACCCTCATAGAGGTGCTCATCGAGGAGATCGTCGAGGTTCCCATAGTCGTCGATGCGGGCATCGGGCGTCCGTCGCAGGCCGCCGAGGCGATGGAAATGGGAGCCGACGCGGTGCTTGCCAACACGGCCGTTGCCGACGCGGAGGACCCGCCGCTCATGGCCGCCGCTTTCGCGCGAGGCGTCGAGGCGGGCAGAATGGCTTACCTGGCGAAGATGGGAAAGGAGAGAAAGGAAGCGGCCGCTTCTTCGCCGCTGACGGGGTTCCTCTATGATGAGTAAAAGTCTGCGCGGGATAGACCTTGTGCACCTGACGATCGACGATATCCGCCGCATATTCACGGTGGATGACAGGGGGTTTCTCGAGGAGATGGCCCATGCCGCGCGCGAGCTGACGAGGCGGCAGTTCGGCCGGACGATCAGCCTCTTTGCCCCTTTGTATATAGCGAACTATTGCGAGAACGAGTGTGTCTACTGCGGTTTCCACGCCTCTCAGAAGGGCATGCCGCGGAGCAAGCTCACAATGGAGCAGATAGACAAGGAATGCGCGGCACTCGCCGCAACAGGGAACCGCAGTGTCCTCATCCTGACAGGGGAATCGCGCTTTCACTCTTCCCCCCAGTACATCCGCGATGCCGTCAGGATAGCGTCGCGCTATTTTTCCTACGTCGCCCTGGAGGTCTATCCTCTCGAAGAAGATGAGTACAGGGAGCTCTATCTTGCCGGAGTGGACGGGGTAACGCTGTATCAGGAGACATATGACCGGGCGCGCTACGACGAGCTTCATCTCGCGGGCCCCAAGAAGGTCTATGATTACCGGATCTCGACCCCTGACCGCATAGCCCGCTCCGGCATCAGGCATATAACGTTGGGGGCCCTCCTCGGCCTTACGGACTGGCGCAAGGATGTCGTCGCGCTCTTCGAGCACGTCCGCAGCCTTGAAAGGAAGTATCCCGGTGTCGAGTTTGGTCTTGCCTTCCCTCGCCTGAGGCGTGTAGCCGACGACATTCACCAGTACCAGGAGGTGTCCGACAGGGACATGCTGAAGATCATAACTGCCGCGCGGCTCTTCTTTCCCCGCGTGGGGATCAGCATGTCCACCAGGGAGCTTCCTCAGTTCAGGGACCGGATAATAGAGTTCGGCGTCACGAAGATGTCGGCCGGTTCCTCCACGCGCGTGGGGGGATACCTCGAAGGAGAGAAAAAGTACGAGGACGGTCAGTTCGAAGTCTTCGATCCCCGGAGCTTCGACGAGGTCAAGGCCATGCTCAGGTCACGGGGCTTTGACCCCGTCGTAACGGACTGGAGAAACATAGTAAACAGCTAGCAAACAGCTTGAGCCGCTTGAACCGTTCAAACCGCTTGAGCGTTGCAATGCAGGAAAGCGTTCTTCGTCATTCCGGCGAAGGCCGGAATCCAGAAAAAGTGATCGGGGTGGAAAAGCAGTTGCGTTGCGGATCGAGTCCGGGCCGCCCGCTGCAACACGAACATCCCTCCCTGTAAGGAGCTGGTGTGCCCGTTAGTTCCCGCCTGTTGCAGCCTGTGAGCATGATCGTTCTCACGGGAGGGCCCTGTTCGGGGAAGAGCTCGTCGCTCGCCTATCTTACGGAGAAGCTATCCGACCACGGGTTCATGGTCTTCGTGGTTCCCGAGACGGCGACGCTCATCACGGGCAATGGCATCGACAGGCGCAAAATGGACAAACCGGGCCAGATAGTGGTCTTCGAGGAGGCCATCTTCGACATGCAGATGTCCTTCGAGGACACCTACAAGCAAGCCGTGTCGAGGATATTCCCCGAACGCAGGAAGGTCATACTCCTCGACAGGGGCATCATGGACATCAGGGCCTTTCTCACCGATGATGTCTTCAACGGCATCCTGAAAAGGAAAGGTTTGACGCGGGCCGCGATCCGCCATCGGTACGACGGGGTGATCCATCTCGTCACGGCGGCGGATGGTGCGGGAGAGAACAACTCGGCCCGCCTCGAGACACCTGAAGAGGCGCTGCGCATAGACGTAAGGACCAAGGAAAGCTGGCTCGGCCACCCCCGCTTCAAGATCATCGACAACAGCACCGATTTCGAAGGAAAAATAAGAAGGGCGTATTCCGCAATAGCCCGGTTTCTCGGGATACCCGATGTACCTTCCACAGGAGAGAAATACCTTGTCAGCCAAGTCGATCTCGCCGCTCTTCCGGCTCATCAAAGGATCGATATGGAGCAGATGTACCTTCGCTCGAAGGACAAGAGGGAGGTGACGAGGATACGAAGAAGGGGGCAGGACGGGGTTTTCTTCCATTTCCTCGCAAGGACGAGGCATGCGGGTACCCGCGGTCTTCCGGTGGAAGAGGAGGAACTCATCCCCGAACAGGAATACCAGAGCCTCGCCCGGCTCATGGACCCGAAGACGGAGGTCCTCTCCAGGGAGCGCATATGTTTCCTCTGGAACAACCAGTACTTTGAACTGGACAATTACAGGGGGAGGCACGACGGGCTCACCATGCTCCTTGTGGAGTCTCCCGCGCGGGAGTCGGGGATGCCCGTCCTTATACCACCTTTCCTGACCATCGGGAAAAGGGTGACCGATGATCTGCGTTACGCCGACAAAACTCTCGCCCGGCGAAAGAGCCGCAAGCCCGCGTGAAGAATTATTACGGTTGTATGTGGACTATAAAAAGTCTTGAATAAGATATCGTAGGCTATATAAACAGTCAGAAACGGTGATCCAGAAAAGCCCTCCCCGCTGAAACGGTTGCAAGGGCGCGGTAAAACATAGTACCTTTAAGAGCATGACGACATCGCCGACATCGAAGGGGGTCATCGGCTTTACCACCACGATCCCCGTGGAACTCATCTTCGCCGCAGGGTACGAGCCCTGCGACCTGAACAACATCTTCGTCACGGACCCCGACCCGGGCCGCTTCATCGAGCGCGCGGAGCGGGACGGTTTTCCGAAGAGCATGTGCAACTGGGTCAAGGGCATCTACGGGGTCATCATGGAGAAGGAGATGGCCGGTGTCATCACCGTTATGGAAGGCGACTGCAGCAACACGCAGGCTCTCGCCGAGATCCTTCGCTACAGGGGCATAAGGACAATACCTTTCTCCTTCCCCTACGACCGCGACAGGGAAGTGCTTGCAAGAGAGATAGAGAAGCTGGGCAAAGAGCTTTCTGTTAACGAAGGGTCCCTTGGTGACGTGGAATTGCAGATCGCCGGCGTGAGAGAGAAGCTCTCGGAGATCGATACCATGACGTGGAGCGAACGCAACGTGACGGGGGCGGAGAACCATCTGTGGCTCGTCGGCTCCTCGGACATGCTCGGCAACGTGCGGGGATACGGCGAGGCGGCGGCTGAGTTCATCCTGAAGGCCCGAAAGAGGGAGGGCCTCCAGGGGATACCCCTCGGGTATATAGGTGTGCCTCCGATCGTTAGCGACCTTTACGATTTCATAGAAAGCGTGGGGGGACAGGTCGTTTACAACGAGACACAACGGCAGTTCGCCCTTCCTTACGAGACGAAGGACATCGTCGAGAGGTATCTTCTCTACACATACCCGTACGGGATATTCGCCCGCCTGAAGGACATAGGTGATGAGATAGCGAGGCGGGGGATACAGGGTGTCATCCATTACGTGCAGGCCTTCTGCTTCCGGGCCATCGAGGATGTTATCCTTCGCGAGACCATTTCCGTTCCCATTCTCACCATCGAGGGGGACCTGCCGAGGCCGCTCGACACGAGAACGAAGATGCGCATCGAGGCGTTCGTGGAAATGCTCGAAGGGATGCGCCGCTGATGAGGCCGTGATGCCGGGGGGCAGCCCATGATGATCGGGGAGAGAAAGAAGCAGTTTCTCGTTGACCGCTGTGGTATCGGTTTTTTCAAGGCCGTTCTCGAATCCTACGAGGATGTCGCCATCTTCTCCGTGATCGACGGGGACCGGGGGCTCATCGAGCTTATCTATCCATCCGCTTTTGAGGACGATGTCCGGGGCATAATGGCCGATATGGCAAACTATGGTATCACCTTCAGGGAGGTTTCCGATGTTCAATGAGAAGAGGGTGCTCGAGACGCTCATGGGGCGCTCCGGCGTCTATGCCGACATATATACCGATGAAAGCGCCTACACCCTCATCCAGCTCGAATCGGGCAGGGTGGAGAAGCTTGAGAAGGGCGAGGACGCGGGGGTGGGCCTCAGGGTCATCACACCCTGGAAGAGTTACTACGCCTCCACGAATTCTTTCGATGAAGACCATCTCGTCGACCTTGCCGGGCAGCTCTCCCGTTATGGGTCAGACCGCTCGGAACAAACGGCCGTGATCGCCGGGGGCGATCGGGCCGCGGCATATCCTTTTCTCATAAGCAGAGATCCCGGGGGCGTTCCTGTTGAGGATAAACTTGCCCTCGTCAGGAATTTTGAGTCCATGGCTCGCAGGATGGAGCCCCGCATTACCCAGGTCCGTGTCATGTACCGCGATACCCGTCAGAACGTGAGGATCGCGACCACCTCGGAAGGCATGAGGAACGACAGCCGGGTGCAGGTCGTCCTCACGGTGCTCCTCGTCGGCAGGGACGGTTCGGAGATGCAGACATCCTATGAGGCGGTGGGTGGCTTCCATGGCTTCGAGTTCTTCACCGAGGAACTCATGGAGGGGCTTGCGCGAAAGACCGTGAGGCGCCTTCAGGGACTTCTCGCGGCGCGTGAGGCGCCCATGGGGATGAAGACCGTCGTTCTCGCCTCCGAGGCGGGCGGCACGATGATCCACGAGGCCGTCGGACACGGCCTGGAGGCTGACCTCGCCATGGAGGGGCTCTCCTGCTACAAGGGACTTCTCGGTGCCGAAATAGCGTCGCCGCTCGTGAGCGTCGTCGACGACGCGACGCTCCCGCACATGCGCGGGACCTATGCCTTCGACGATGAAGGCGTTTCATCGGAAAGGACGATCCTTGTTGAAAATGGTATCCTCAAAAACTACCTCTTCGATCGCTTTCATGCCATGAAACACTCCATGGCGTCCACGGGCAACGGCAGGCGCGAATCCTACCGTTTCAGACCCATCCCCAGGATGAGCAACACCATGATCCTTCCGGGAAGCGATGACCCCGAAAAGATCCTTGCCTCCGTGGACGACGGTGTCCTTGTCGTCAAGATGGGGGGCGGACAGGTGGATACCGTGCGCGGAGACTTCGTCTTCGAGATATCCGAAGGGTATATGATCGAGCGAGGAGCGGTGGGGCCGATGATAAAGAACGCGACGATGATGGGGAACGGACTCAAGGTTCTCAAGGACATCGACATGGTGGGTACGGATCTTGGGTTCGGGATCGGCACCTGCGGCAAGGACGGCCAGGGCGTTCCCGTGGCCGATGCGCAGCCCACCTTGAGAATACCAGGGATCATCGTCGGGGGCCGCGGCGGGTAGTACCAGCGCTCATGTACCAGAGCAAAGAACAAGGCCGAAACAGGCTATCCATCTAAAAGACGGTTGCAGCGGGTCGTTCAGATCTTGAACGACCTCAGCCTTTTCGCTGCTTCGGCTATCTTCTCTTCGTCGATGGTGATGGAGATACGAAAGTAGCCCTCACCTTCATCGCCGAAGCCGCTGCCCGGGGTGACGACGATGCCCGTCTCTTCGATGAGCTTCTCGCAGAAATCGGAGGAGGTGTATCCCTTCGGCACGCGCGCCCAGATGTAGTATGTGGCTTTGGGTTTCCTGACATCGATGCCAAGGGTCTTGAAAGCTTCCACCACCATGTCACGCCGTTTTTCGAGTTTGCTGTTGAGCTCGGCGACGGACGCTTGGCTGCCTGTAAGCGCTTCTATGCCGGCGTACTGTATGGCCTGGAAGACGCCGGAGTCTATGTTGGTCTTGAGCTTGCCGAGATTATAAATGCCGTCGGCGCAGCCCACGGCAAAACCGATCCTCCAGCCGGTCATGCAATAGGTTTTGGAGAGGGAATGAAACTCGAGGCAATACTTCTTTTCCTTGTCGAACTCGAGGATGCTCCTGGGTTTGTACCCGTCGTAGGCGATCTCGCTGTAGGCGGCGTCGTGGCAGACGAGGATATCGTAACGTTTCGCCAGCTCCAGCGTTTTCTCGAAGAAAGCGTCATCAGCGCAGGCTCCGGTGGGGTTGTTCGGGTAGTTGATAAAGAGGATCTTGGCCTTTTTCAGGATATCCTCGGGGATGTCTTCGTACCGGGGAAGGAACCCGTTCTCTTCCTTAAGGGGCATGATGTGCGGTGTCGCACCGGCGAACATGGTCGCTATCTTGTAGACAGGGTATCCAGGGGATGGGACGAGGACGACGTCGCCTTCCTGGGCGTATGCCCAGGGTATGTGGGCGATACCTTCCTTGGAGCCGATGAGGGTCACAACTTCCGTCGCTGCGTCGAGGTCGACGTTGAACCTTTTCTTGTACCATGAGGCCGCCGCCTGCCGGAACTCCAGCATTCCTTCATAGCTGGGATACCGGTGGTTCTGCGGGTCCCGCGTTGCCTCCAGCATTCTGGCGATGATATTTCCCGGGGTGGGGATATCGGGGTCGCCTATCCCGAAATCGACAAGGTCCATTCCCTTCTGTCTGACCTCCGCCTTCTTCTTGTCTATCCTGGCGAAAAGATAGGGCGGGATCTGTTCCACTCTCGATGCGGGTTTCACCATCTCACAAGCTCCTTCAGGAATCGTTTCAACGCGTTCAGGGCCTTGATGCAGGCTCGTGCCGGCAGTGCCGGAT
>MVQQ01000228.1 GCA_002067555.1 Syntrophorhabdus sp. PtaB.Bin184 | reverse complement strand
AAAGCAATGCCACTGTGCCGAGGTTCAGGAGGAAGAGCTCTATCCCCGGCTCGAAGAAGTCATCATGGAACACAAGGGGAAGGGAGAAGACCTTATCATGGTCCTGCACAAGGCGCAGAACCTCTTCGGTTATCTTCCGAGAAGGGCCCAGGAAATGGTCGCCGAAGGTCTCAATGTCTCGATCAACGAGGTATACGGCGTCATCACCTTCTACAACTTCTTTTCCACCGTGCCTCAGGGACGCAACAGCGTGAAGATCTGTCTCGGCACGGCATGTTACGTGAGAGGTTCTCAGGAGGTCCTGGACAAGGCCCAGAAGGAACTCGGTATCAAGGTCGGCGGCACAACGGAGGACCGGCGGTATTCCCTCGATGTTGTGCGTTGCATCGGCGCGTGCGGCCTTGCGCCGGCAATGCTGGTCAATGAGGACGTCTACGGACGGGTCAAGCCACCGCATCTTATGGATGTGCTCGAAAAGTACGAGTAAGGAGGAAGGATAAACATGGAGGTATCTCGCGCTCACATATTGATTTGTGCTGGGGCTGCATGCGTCTCGTCCGGTTGCCGTCAGATCAGGGATGCGGTTGTCAATAAGATCATCGAACAGGGTTTGCAGAACGAGATCAAGGTCATAGAGACGGGTTGCATAGGTTCCTGCGATCTGGGTCCTCTGGCACTTGTTTACCCGGAAGGGGTTCTCTATCAGAAACTTACGCCCGCGGACGCCGAAGAGATTGTCACGGAACATCTGCTCAAGGGCAGGATAGTGGAACGCCTTCTTTATAAGGAAGCGGTGACGTCAAAGGCGATTCCCTCGATGAAGGAGATCGATTTCTTCAAGAATCAGGTCAAGATCGTCCTGAGGAACTGCGGTGTCATCAACCCGATGAACATTGAAGAGTACATTGCCCGCGACGGCTACCTGGCCCTCGGCAAGGCGTTGACATCGATGACCCGGGAAGAGGTCATCGACGAGGTCCTCAAATCGGGTCTCCGCGGTCGCGGTGGCGGCGGTTTTCCTACGGGGATCAAGTGGAAGTTCGCCTTTCAGTCCCCCGGCGATGTGAAGTACGTTGTCTGCAACGCCGACGAAGGCGACCCGGGTGCCTTCATGGACCGCAGCGTCCTCGAAGGTGATCCGCACAGCGTTATCGAGGCGATGGCCATAGCCGCATACGCGATCGGAGCCCAGCAGGGATACGTCTATGCCAGGGCCGAGTACCCCCTCGCCATCGAGCGCCTCAATTGGGCCATCGGACAGGCGAGAGAGTACAAGTTCCTGGGAAAGAACATCCTCGAGACGGGTTTCAACTTCGACCTCGAGATCCGCATCGGCGCCGGCGCCTTCGTCTGTGGCGAGGAAACGGCGCTCATGATCTCCATCGAGGGCAAGCGCGGCGAGCCGCGGCCGAGACCGCCCTTTCCCGTGGTCAAAGGTCTTTTCAACGCCCCGACGCTCCTCAACAATGTTGAGACATACGCGAATATCCCCGCCATCATCAACAACGGAGCCGCCTGGTACGCCCAGTATGGTACGGAAAAGAGCAAGGGCACCAAGGTTTTTGCCCTCGCGGGCGCGGTCAACAACACGGGCCTCGTCGAAGTGCCCATGGGCACCCCGCTGGGAGACATCGTCTTCAACATCGGTGGCGGCATCAAGGGCGGAAAGAAATACAAGGCGGCACAGCTTGGCGGTCCTTCCGGCGGCTGCATTCCCATCGATCACCTCAACGTTCCCGTCGATTATGAATCCGTTGCGGAGCTGGGTGCCATCGTGGGGTCGGGTGGTCTCATCGTTGCCGACGAGGATACGTGCATGGTGGACTTTGCCAGATTCTTCCTCGACTTTATCCAGCATGAGTCATGCGGGAAATGTCCGCCCTGCCGCATAGGTACGAAGCGCATGCTCGAGATCTTGAGGCGTATCACACACGGCGAGGGAAAACCGGAAGACATCGACAACCTCATCGAACTCGCGACGCGCATCAAGGATTCGGCACTGTGCGGTCTCGGCCAGACGGCCCCGAACCCCATTCTTTCAACACTCCAGTACTTCAAGCACGAATACATGGAACACATCGAGGACAAGTATTGCCGTGCGGGCGTGTGCAGTGCGCTTTTTGACGCCCCCTGCCAGAATGCCTGTCCCGCGGACCAGAACGCCTGGGGATACGTGACCCTCATCAGCGAAGGCCGGATGAAAGAGGCCATCGCCGTCATCAAGGAATCGAATCCCTTCCCGGCAACGCTGGGCCGCGTCTGTGTCCATCCCTGCGAGGCAAAATGCCGCAGGGCGCAGATAGACGCCCCGATTGCGATTTGCGCGTTGAAACGCTATGCCGCCGACGTGGACATGAAGTCCCACCCCCGCTACAGGCCTCCGGTGGAAGAACCGAAGGACAAAAAGGTCGCCGTCATCGGCGCCGGCCCGGCCGGGCTTGCGGGAGCGTATTTCCTCACCCTCAAGGGGTACGACGTCACGGTCTTCGAGGCGCTCCCCGTGGCGGGCGGCATGCTCGCCGTGGGCATCCCGGACTACCGTCTGCCCAGGGAAATACTGAACAACGAGATCGCGTGCATCACCGACCTCGGTGTGGACATCAGATACAACATGGCCTTCGGCAAGGATGTCACCGCGGAGAAGCTTTTCAGTGAAGGATACAGCGCCATCCTTGTAGCCACAGGTGCGCACAAGGGACAGAAGCTTAACATTCCCGGCGAGGAAACCCCAGGGGTGCTCGACGGCGTGACATTCCTGCGTGACGTCAATCTCGGAAAAACGGTCAAGGTCGAGGGCAGGGTCGCCGTCATCGGCGGCGGCAACGTGGCCATCGACGCGGCACGGGCGGCCCTGCGGCTCGGAGCGAGCGAGGTCTCCATCCTCTACAGGCGCGAACGGTCGGATATGCCCGCGTACGTTGAGGAGATCGACGAGGCGGAGAACGAGGGAATCGCAATCCACACCCTCACGGCACCGCTGAGCATAGTTGCGAAGGGCGGCAAGGCCGCGGGAGTGGAGTGCTCCCGGATGAGCCTCGGGAAGTTCGACAAGGGCGGCAGGCGCATACCACAGGCCATACCCGGATCCGAGTTCGTGGTCGATGCCGACATGGTCATAGCCGCCATAGGACAGACGCCCGACCTTTCATGGATGAACGGCGATGGTGTCAAGGCCGACAAGGCGGGGACCGTTGAGGTGAATATGAAGACCCTGGCGACGGGTGCCGCCGGCGTCTTTGCCGCCGGTGACAATGTCAGGGGACCCGCCACGGTCGTCGAGGCCGTGGGCGATGGCAAGAAGGCCGCCATGGCCATCGATGAGTATCTCGGCGGCGACGGCAAGGCACCGAACGCCTTCCGTGATGAACTCGTCAACACGGTTGTCTCCTATGACGAGGCATTGTACCAGAAGGAACTGGGCAGGGCGGTGATGCCGCATCTGCCTGTATCGAAACGGGAGCACAATTTCAATGAGGTTGTCCTCGGTTATGACGAGAGGGCCGCAATCGAAGAGGCCAAGAGGTGTCTCCACTGCTACGTCAGACAGACCGAATAGATACAGGGGGGAGAACCAAGGAGAAGAACACTATGATGATAAACGTTATCATTGACGGCCGACCCGTCGAAGTCGAAGAAGGAACGACAATACTCAACGCCGCCGCAAAGGCAAATGTCCACATACCGACCCTGTGCTACCTGCCGGAGGTGCAGGCGATAGGCGCCTGCAGGGTTTGTCTTGTCGAGGTGGAGGGCAACCGGACCCTCCAGGCGGCATGTGTCTCGCCAGTGGTCAACGGGCAGGTCATTCACACGAATACGGAGAGGGTCCGCAAGGCAAGACGCTTTTCGGTGGAGATGCTTCTCTCCAACCATCCCTTCGAATGCTTGAGCTGCGCGAAGAACCTCCATTGCGATCTTCAGTCGCTTGCGTACGATCTCGGCATAAGGGAGGTCCGCTTCACAGGAGAGAAAAGCGGCGGGCGGATCGATGAATCATCCCCGGCGATACGGAGGGATCAGAACAAGTGCATCCTCTGCAGGCGCTGCGTGACGGTGTGCCAGGAGATACAATCAGTGACGGCGCTTTTCGTTCAGGGCAGAGGCTTTGATGCGCGGGTGGAGCCCGCTTTTGACCGCGATATCAACGATGTGGCGTGTACGAACTGCGGTCAGTGCTCCCTCGTTTGTCCCGTTGGAGCAATAACGGAAAAGGAATACATCGACGATGTCTGGGCGGCCCTTAATGACCCGACCAAGTTTGTCGTCGTCCAGGACGCGCCCGCCGTCAGGGCAGCCCTAGGTGAGGAGTTCGGGTATCCCCCCGGAACGCTGGTGACGGGGAAGATGCTTGCCGCCGCCCGCAGACTGGGTTTCGACCGTGTCTTCGACACGAACTTTGCCGCCGATCTCACCATCCTGGAAGAAGGGACGGAGCTTCTCACGCGGGTAAAGAGGGGCGGCGTCCTTCCGATGATCACGAGCTGCAGCCCGGGGTGGATCAAGTTCATCGAGCATTTCTATCCCGAGCTTCTCGATCATCTGTCAACGTGCAAATCGCCGCACATGATGCTCGGTGCCCTGGCGAAGACCTATTTCGCGCAGAAGGCCGGTATTGATCCGAAAGACATCGTGGTGGTTTCCGTCATGCCCTGCACGGCAAAGAAGTTCGAGTGCAATCGTCCCGAGATGTACGACAGCGGGTACAAGGATGTCGACTACGTCCTGACAACCCGCGAGTTCGCGAAGATGATCAAACAGGCCGGCATCGATTTCAGGGACCTTTCTGATGAAGGCTATGACGACCCCATGGGAGAATACACCGGCGCTGCCACGATCTTCGGGGCAACGGGCGGCGTCATGGAAGCGGCGCTCCGCACGGCGTACGAGGTAGCGACGGGCAAGACTCTGGAAAACGTGGAGTTCACGGGCGTGCGGGGTCTTGACGGCATCAAGGAGGCGTCAGTTCCCGTTGACGGCATAGGTGATGTGCGGGTTGCCGTGGCCCACGGGCTGGGCAATGCCCGCAAGCTTCTCGAGAGGATCAGGACGGGGGAGGCGGATTATCATTTCATTGAGATCATGGCGTGCCCCGGCGGATGTGTCGGCGGTGGCGGTCAGCCCATTCCTGTGAATAACGAGATCCGGGCTCTCAGGGCCCAGGCTCTGTACAATGAAGATTGTGCACTGACCTACAGAAAATCCCACGACAATCCCTCCATCAAGAAGGTGTACGAGGAATATCTGGGACAACCGTTGGGAGAGAAGTCGCACCATCTGCTTCACACTCATTACACGCCGAGGAGCAGGATCTAAGCAGGGAGAGTGGAGTCATCCCGCATCCCCGTCCGGAGAAAGGGCGGGGATGTTTTTTTAAAGCCTTCGGTTCGTTGTTGCGCAGACCTTTTGCCGGGCAGGGAACGGTACATTTTGGAGTTGCATCTGAGCAGAAATTAAGGGAGAATTAGGCAACCTTCGCCGGGATGCAGTTAACCGCATCGTCGCCGGCGGTCGTTGAAGTCAAAGACATGAACGTGATCCTGAAAATAGTCCCCGTTGTACTCATATTCCTCCTGGGATATGTCCTGAAACGTTTGAACATTCTCAAGAAAGAAGACGGCGACCTCTTTCTGAAGGTGGTCTATTACATAGCGTTACCCGCCCTGGTCATAATATCCATCGCGGACATCGAACTCCGGCTGAACTTTGTGTTTCTGCCGGTCAGCGCCGCTCTTGTCGTATTGGCGACAACGGGGATCTCATTCCTCCTGGGAAAAGCTCTCCGGCTTACCCGGGCGACCCTGGGCACTTTCATTGTCGGCTCGACGATAATGAACATAGGATTTACGCTGCCTTTCTTCATCACGGCATACGGCAAGGAGGGCCTGGCCCGGATAACCATGTTCGATTTCGGGCACATGACTGTCATATTTACCTTCACATACTGGCTTGCGTGTAAGCACGGGACAAGCGGCATGGATAAGAAGGTTATGGTGAAGAAACTGTTCCTGGTGCCCCCCATGTGGGCGCTTGTTATCGCGGTTGCGGTCAACCTCATGAAGATCAGGATCCCTTTCTTCATCAACGACTTTCTGCAGATGGTCGGATGGATGATGACGCCCCTTGTGATGCTGGCCCTGGGCCTCTATTTCAGCCCCAGGATGACAAGGATGGTTCCCGTCCTCTGGGCGACCCTCACCAGGATGATCATCGGCTTCGCCCTGGGGTTCCTGCTTGCCGGGCTCTTCGGACTCGAGGGGCTCAACCGGTCGATCGTGATGATAGGGGCCGCAGCCCCGGTCGGCTATACGACACTCACCTATTCCTTCCTTGAGAGCCTGGACATGGAATTTGCGGCGAGCCTCATATCCTTTTCCATAATCATGGGCATGATATTCGTTCCCCTGCTGATATTGCTTCAATAGCGGCATCAGTGCCGGGGGCATCCTGCCTGATCATCACGAGGAGCATCTTATATGGGGTGACGGCCTTGAGGGCATGGGGCTTCCCCGCAGGAATGATGATCATCTCGCTTCCCCTCACCCGCTAAGGTTTTCCGTCGATGGCTATCTCGGCCTCGCCCTCGATGATGTACACGGCCGTGTCGAAGGGGGCGGTATGTTCGCTCAAACCCTCGCCTTCATCGAAGGCGAAGACCGTCATCGTGCCCGCGGGTTTGCGCTCGATCTCCCGGCTCACGACAGAATGCTCCTGGTAAGCGGCAAGGCCCCCAAGGCTGAACGCCCGGATTTCATTTCCTATGGGTATGAAGTTCTCTGCCATGTTCTGCCCTCCTTATAGTAATTGTATAGAACAGAACGTCCAAGGTGAAATTGACCTGGGTTAAGACAGCCTTCAAGGACTTTGCTTGATTGTTTTTCCCCGTCGGTTTATAACAGAGAACTATGGGTGATTTCAGGATCGAACGGGACCTTCTGGGCGAGATGGAGGTGCCTGCCGATGCGTACTACGGCATTCACACCCAAAGGGCGCTTCGGAATTTCCCCGTCTCCTCCTTCCTCGTTCCCCGGGAACTGATCGTTGCCCTCGCCGAGGTGAAAGAGGCCTGCGCCGTCGCCAATATGCGGGCGGGCCTTCTTGACCTCAAGCGCGGAGAAGCGATCGTCGCGGCCGCGAAGGAGGTCGCGGACGGTGCTCTCGCGGACCAGTTCGTGGTGGATGCCCTGCAGGGAGGGGCGGGGACATCGACGAACATGAACATGAACGAGGTTCTGGCCAACCGGGCCATAGAGATCCTCGGCGGGCAAAAAGGAGATTACGGCATCGTAGACCCCTTGGGTCATGTCAACCTCTCCCAATCCACCAACGACGTCTACCCGACGGCCGTGAAGATTGCGGCCGTGAGGCTCGTTATCGCGCTTTCCGAGACGATAGCCCGTCTTCAGGGGGCCCTGCAGAAGAAGGAGCAGGAGTTCGCCGGCATTCTCAAACTCGGGCGGACCGAGATGCAGGACGCCGTCCCGATCACCCTGGGACAGGAGTTCGGGGCCTTCGCGGAGGCATTTGCCCGTGACAGGTGGCGTCTGTTCAAGGTGGAGGAGCGCCTGCGGCAGGTCAATCTCGGCGGGACGGCGGTGGGCACGGGCCTCAACGCGAAACGCGAGTATATCTACGCGGCGATCGACGCGCTGCAGGACATCACGGGACTTGGTGTCGCCCGCGCGGAGAACATGATTGACGTCACGCAGAACGCCGATGTTTTCGCCGAGGTTTCGGGGCTTGTGAAAGCTGCCGCCGTCAATCTTGCCAAGGTGTCCTCGGACATACGTCTTATGTCGATGGGTCCGGGAGGCGGTCTTGCGGAGATCAGGTTGCCGGCGCTCCAGGAGGGTTCGTCCATCATGCCCGACAAGGTGAATCCCGTCATCACGGAGATGGCGACGAGCGTTGCCTTTGAGGTCATAAGCCTGGACCACGCCATTATCCTCGCGTCGGCCTCGGGGCAGCTCGAGCTCAATGCCTTTCTGCCCCTTATCGCCTTCAACCTGTTAACGGCGCTAAAGCTCCTCGTCAACACGACCTCCATCTTCCGCACCCATCTGGTGGAGGGGGTGGAGGCAGACGAGGCGCGCTGCAGGCGGTGGCTTGAAGAGAGCCGGTGTCTTGCCACCGCACTTGCCCCGTACATCGGTCACGAGAAGGCGGGGGAACTCTCGAAAAGGGCCCGGGAAACGGGAAAGACCATCGGTGAAATGGCAGTCGAGGAAGGTTTCTTTTCAAAAGAGGAGATCGACGCCATCTTCCAGCCCGGCGAGTTGACAAGACCGGGCATAGCGGGATGGCGGAAGACGAAGAGGAACAAGGAAGGACAGACGTGACCGATACCACACTCAATCAAACGCCGCGGGGAAGCCGCCTGCACATTGCCATCTTCGGCAGGCGCAATGCCGGCAAATCGAGCCTTATCAATGCTCTGACAAATCAGGATATCGCCATTGTCTCCGACGTCCCCGGGACCACAACGGACCCCGTCTACAAGTCGATGGAGATATTACCCATCGGACCCGTTGTCATCATCGACACCGCGGGTATCGATGATGTCGGAGAACTTGGAAGACTCAGGATCGAGAAGGCCCTTGGCGTTCTCAACAAAACGGATCTCATGCTGCTTGTTATCGATCCCGCCGTCGGTTTTTCAGAGTTGGAGGCGGACGTCGTGGAGAAGGCCCTCCAGACCAATGTTCCCGTTGTCGTGGTTGTCAACAAGATGGACCTGTACCCGCACTTCAAACTGGACGATGCTTCTCCCGCCAGCGATATACCCGTGATCGGAGTGAGTGCGGTGACCCGTCAGGGAATCGACGAATTGAAGATGATGATGATACAGGCCGCTCCCAAAGACTGGATGACACCGACCATCCTCGGCGATCTCATTGCTCCCGGCGATACGGTAGTGCTCGTGGTCCCCATCGATCTGGCGGCGCCCAAAGGAAGACTCATACTTCCCCAGGTTCAGACCATTCGTGACATCCTCGACAACGACGCCATGGCCTACGTGGTGAAAGAGCGGGAGCTCAAAGGAGCTCTGGCAAAACTCAAGGACAAGCCGAGGCTTGTCGTCACCGATTCCCAGGTTTTCCTTAAGGTCGCTGCGGATACGCCGAAGGACGTCCCTTTAACCTCTTTTTCTATCCTTTTTGCACGGCACAAAGGCGATCTTGCAATGCTTGCCGGAGGGGCAAAGGCGATCGAGGGGCTTTCCCCCGGCGACCGTGTCCTTGTGTCCGAGGCCTGTACGCACCACCGCGTGGAGGATGACATCGGGACGGTGAAAATACCCCGGTGGCTTAACCAGCTTGTCGGCGGGCCCCTCGATTACACGTGGGTGAGCGGTTTAGAATTGCCGAAGGACCTTTCGAGCTACAAGCTCATTATTCACTGCGGAGCCTGCATGATAAACCGCAAGGAAATGCTTCACCGGCTCATGGTGGCACAGCGCGCCGGAGTTCCCGTCGTCAACTACGGCGTGCTCATTGCCTATGTTATGGGTATCCTGCCACGCGTATTGGAGCCCTTTCCCGAGGTGGCGGGAATCATGGAAGATGCCGGTCAATAGGCCTTTCTTTACATTCTGGCCATCAGGAAATATACTATAGGCCGGAGGCTGAAGGGGTATCCAATGAAAAAGACACAGAGTGCGGACCGGGCTGATTTCATCGATGCCAGGAAGATCAACGGCACGCTTGAGAAGGCAAAGGGTGCGTCCCCGGAGGAAGCGCGAGATGTGATAACGAAGGGTCTGGAGGCAAAGGGCCTTTCACCTTACGAAACGGCCGTTCTGCTGCAAACAGGGAACGGCGATATCCTGGAATCCCTTTTCGATGCCGCCCACAGGGTCAAGGGGAAGATATACGGCAAGCGTTTGGTCCTTTTTGCACCCCTTTACATCAGCAATTACTGTATCAATAACTGTACCTATTGCGGGTACAGACGTCAGAATGTCATTGCGAGGCGCAGGCTCGACGCTCAGGAGATCGAACGCGAGGTCATCGCGCTGGAAGCCATGGGACACAAGAGGATCGCTCTTGAGACCGGAGAGGATCCGGTCAGGTGTCCCATCGATTACGTACTCGATTCCATGCGTACGATCTATTCGGTGAAGGACAGGATGGGCAGTATCCGCCGCATCAACGTCAATATCGCTGCCACCACCGTCGAGGATTATCGTAAGTTGAAGGCGGCAGGCATAGGCACCTATATATTGTTCCAGGAAACCTACCATCGGGGGACCTATCGCAGGGTTCATCCGTCAGGACCGAAAAGGGATTACGACTGGCATACCCTGGCGATGGACCGGGCGATGAGCGCGGGCATTGATGACGTGGGAATTGGTGTGCTCTTCGGTCTCTATGATTTCAGATTCGAGGTGCTTGGCCTGCTCCTCCATTCATTGCACCTCGAAGACCGTTTTGGTGTAGGGTGTCACACCATATCGGTGCCGAGGATGAGACCCGCGGAAGGGGTTGCCATCGACACCCTGCCGTATCTTGTCAATGACCTTGATTTCAAGAGGATTGTTGCCATCATAAGGCTTGCCGTTCCTTACACGGGAATGATCCTCTCCACCAGAGAGCCCCAGGGGTACCGGGACGAGGTTATCGCCCTGGGCATTTCACAGATAAGTGCCGGTTCCTGTACCGGTGTGGGAGGGTACCACAGGGACATAGAAGGATTCACCGACCGGATGCAGGGTCAGTTCCAGGTAGAGGACCATCGCACCACGGACGAGATGTTGAAGGACGTGTGCCGGTCCGGGTATCTGCCCAGTTTCTGTACAGCCTGCTACCGCCAGGGAAGGACGGGAGACAGGTTCATGGCCCTGGCAAAGACGGGTGAGATCCAGAACATCTGCCAGCCCAACGCCATCCTGACATTCAAAGAGTTCCTCGTCGATTATGCTTCAAGTGAGACGCGAGAGGTCGGTGAAGCGACGATCAGGGAACACGTGCAGTCGATACCGAACTCCAGATTGCGGGAGGAGACCGAACACAGGCTCAAAAGGATCGAGGCCGGCGAACGGGATCTCTATTTCTGAGGACGGGGCCAGAATACGGTTGCCCGCATTGAGTTTTCCTTATATACTTAAGCAGTACGGGATTGGGTTTTCAGATGGGGTTACCAAAATAAGGACAAGGGGGCTTAGGGAATGAAGACTGCAAAGGATATGCTCAAGGAGAAGAAAAAGGATATCTGGTCCATCGGACCGAGCAAGACCGTTTTTGACGCGCTGAAGATCATGGGCGAAAAAGAGGTCGGTGCCCTGATGGTCATCGATGACAAGGGGAAGGTGCACGGGATCGTCTCAGAGAGGGACTACGCGCGCAAGATCATCCTCAAGGGGAAAACCTCGGCCCAGACCAAGGTGTCGGAGATCATGACCCCCGCGGACAAGATGTTCACGGTGAAACCGGAGACATCCGTCGAGGACTGCATGGTTCTCATCACGGCGAAACGCATAAGGCACGTCCCCGTATTTGACAACGACAAGTTCGTCGGCCTCATTTCCATCGGTGACGTGGTCAAGTCGATCATATCCGAGAAGGATATACTCATCGAGCATTTGAGCAATTATATAGCCGGAAAATACGTTTAAGGATTACTCCTGTCCCGGTCGCTCCCTTTTCTTGAAGGAGTGGCCGGGACCTCGTCCCACTCTTCTTCCCAGGGATTCGATTCGCGTTATCGTTGCGGTTGTGCATTCCTCGGGTTCTTCATCCACAGAAGGTTTTCCCGGATAAAGAAGGTATTCGTTCTTGTAGCGCACGGGAGTGATGTTGGGCATGAAGACGTTCGCGCCCCTCTTGAGGGCCAGGTTTCGCCCCTTGCCGGGAAAAACGGCGTCGAAGGCCGTTGTGGCCGGTATGTGGGCATCGGGATTGAATATGCGCAGCGCCGCGAGGGCCTTGAAAAACATGTCCGGGTCGTCGTGATAGGTGTTTCTCGTGCCGCACAGAGGGGTATCCGGGTGGGGAATGAAGGGGCCGATCCCGATCATGTCGAGGTCGAGACGACGGCACAGGAGGATGTTGTCCGCCAGCACCCCCACGGTCTCACCCGGGAGCCCTATCATGAATCCGCTGCCCGTTTGCACGCCGAGGCTCTTGAGATGTTCGAGGCAGCGCAGTCTGTCTTCGAGGCTCGATCCCGGACGGAGGCGCGCGAAAAGCGCCGCGTCCGATGTCTCGAAACGGAGAAGATACCGGTCCATGCCGCAGTCACGCCAGTAACGGTATGTCTCGAAGGGCCTGTTGCCAACAGAGACGGTAACGGCCAAGCCGGTCGCTTCCTTGATCCGTCTTATAAGGACGCCGAGCTTCTCATCGGCCAAACCCGGTGTCTCGCCCGATTGAAGGACAACGGTAGTCTGCCGGAAGCGACCCATCGTGCCCGTTATCGCCAGTATCTCGTCGGGAGACATTATGTACCGGCCGACTTTTCTGTTGGAGGCTCGTATCCCGCAGTAGAGACAATCGTTGACGCATATGTTGGAGAACTCGATTATCCCCCTGATGTAGACGTCATCACCCATGTGGTTCTTCCGCACCACGTCTGCGTGTCGATAGAGCTCATCACGTGCTCCCTCGGTCACGCCAAGCATTTCGAGAGCACGTTCCCGAGTGTATTCATCTTCCATGGCTGACAATATACCTGATAAAAGAAGGTGTTTGCAACCGGACAGGCATTGTTCCGGGGACCCATCTGCTCATAGATGATTTACCCTGTTTACCCGTTTGCGCCTGAAGAGCGCGGACTCGTCTGCCCCCTATTCTTTCTGTGGCATCAGGCAAAGTGGACCGCGAGCCATATCGTCGGCTCCCCTTTGTCGGTCCGCGTCACCCTGTGGCGCCGGTGCGCCGGGATAAGGACGTGGTCCCCCGGAAGAAGAGTGACGGGGTCTGCCTCCCCCTCGAAAAGGATATCGGCGCTTCCCTTGAGGAGAATGACCCACTCGTTGAGGCTTTCGTCGTACCAGGAGCCCTGCGGTGTTGCCTGGCCGCGGGAGATTATCCTTTCGATCCTGACGGTTCCGCTTGCGGCAATCGTCTCGAATATCTCATCGGGGATGTCGGGGGGGATGGGGGAGAAGACGTTCTGTTTTTTCATTCGGTCCTCTTATCTGGTTATTGTGATCTGGTCATTGGTTACTGTTTTTTCCCTTATTTTCTGCAAGGTGTCTTTGAATTCCTCCTTGTCCGGGGAGAGTTCGGCGGCCTTTCCCGCGAGCCGTTCCGCCTCGTCAAGGTTCTTGTCCGTTGAATAGTAGAGCCAGGCGAGGTTGTTGTACGCCCGGGGGTCGCCGGTCCTGTCGATCGCTTCGCGGTAGCACTCCTCGGCCTTCGGGAACTCTCCTTTTTGGAAAAGGACGTTGCCCATGTAAAGATAAGCGGTGGGCAGGGTCCTTGAGGCCTTTTCGTATTCTTTCAGGGCCTCGTCGAGTTCGCCGGATCGTTCGCAGGCCACTCCAAGATTTATGTGCTCCTGTGGTGTCAGGGGGTCGTTGAGGACAAGTATCCGCGGAAGACTGCAGGAACAAAGGCAAAAGAGGAGGCCTGCCGTCAGGAGGGAAAGAGCCGGAGTGCCCAGTAACCTGTCTTTTTCCATATTCTCTCCAGATCGAAATTCGAGACGACCTGTCTTTCCTCGCGACCTGAATTCACGATGATGCCGTCCCCGGTATAACCCGTCGCCACCAGGAAATGATCGAGTCGATAAACGGACAGGCCGTAGTCGACAAGAAGAATGACCGGGACGCCCCCGTCGATGTTCTCGCGCAGGCGGCTTATGGAACCTGTGAACTGCTCCGTCACGAAGCCCTTCCTTCTCGGATAGTTCTCAAGGTCCGTGGGCAGGACGCCCCGTGCCCCGGGGCTGTAGATGGCCTGCGCTATTTCATCGACACCCGTCCTGACGGCGCTGCCGCTGCGGGCATACCAGTAGTTCATGACCGTCGCGAGGACGGCCGGACCGCACTGATAATCCTCCTGGGGGAAGAAGGGAACACCGGAAAGGACCTTTGCCCCTTCGGGCAACGGAGCAGGCCCGGAGGCGCAGCCGTGCAGGAGAAGGATAAGAGCGCAGAGGAACGGTAAGACCTTCATGGGGATGCGTGCGGCCACCGTGCGGATTAAAAAGCGCCCGGCGGCCCCTTCGTTGCGAATACCCGCTATTGTGTCACCACGACCTTCTTGCCCGTGGTGAGGTTTATGATGAGAATGACGAGCAGTATGATAACGAGAACGGCTATGACGATGCCAAGCCCGCTATCCTTGCCCACTCTCAGGTCGTCAAGCTTCTGGGCAAAACTGTGGATCTGCGCATCGGTCATTTCCGAGACCCGTGTTTCGATCTCTCCCGGAGAGAAACCGAGGTCGAGGAGCCTTTGCCTTACGAGCTTCATCTCGAGGACCGCCTGTATCCTCTGAATATCGGCGTCCCTTTGTGCATGAGGGATGCCGATCGTCTCCGATGGGAGAAACGCGGCATCGACACGGGGGGCGATGCCGATGATAAACATCGCCGCGATGAGATAATAAACCAGAGTTTTTCTGGCCATGTCGTCACCTCCTTTCAAATCGACCCGGTTGATCGTATGTAACAGTATATATCCGATGCGCGGTGGTTTGCAAACCCTTTTAAGACGGGGCGCAAAGGGTCTGTTCCGGCTTGGATCCCCGTTCGTGACAGCATATGAGCATTGAAGGATATCGGTTCCTGTGGTATCCTGCACTCATATCAGTCGGTCGTGTGTGAAACCGGTTCCCTTACAGAACAAGGAGGTTCTCATGTCAACGATATATGATGTGTATGCACGGGAAGTACTGGACAGCAGGGGAAACCCCACCGTTGAGGTCGAAGTCGTCCTGGAAAGCGGAGCGATGGGCCGGGCAATGGTGCCCTCGGGTGCCTCCACCGGCGAAAGAGAGGCCCTGGAACTGCGCGACGGTGACGCGAAGAGGTACAAGGGCAAGGGGGTGATGAAGGCCGTCGAGAACGTGAACAACACCATCGCTCCCGAAGTCGAGGGACTCGATGCCCTTGACCAGGCCTATATCGACAAGATCCTTGTCGATGCCGACGGCACGGAAAACAAAAGCGTCCTCGGCGCCAACGCGACCCTGGGTGTCTCCATGGCTGTTACACGGGCCGCGGCGGATTTTCTCGGAGTGGATCTCTACCAGTACATCGGAGGGATCAGGGGGCGGGAGATCCCTGTTCCGATGATGAACGTTATCAACGGAGGCGCTCACGCCCAGAACTCCCTTGATGTGCAGGAGTTCATGATCGTCCCCGCCGGTGCGCCCTCTTTCAGCGAAGCCTTGAGGATGGGTGCGGAGGTGTTCCACACTCTTAAGGGTATCCTGAAGGAGAAGGGATACTCGACGGGTGTCGGTGATGAAGGGGGTTTCGCCCCGCAGATACAGTCGACATCAGAAGCGCTTGACACGCTCATGAAAGCCATATCCAAGGCGGGTTTCAAGGCGGGGAAGGATGTTTTCCTGGCCCTCGATGTCGCTGCGAGCGAGCTTTACAAGAAGGGGAAATACCACATAGACGGCAACGTTTGGGACGCGGGCAAGCTGGTGGATTTTTACGAGGCGATCGTGAAGAAGTATCCCATCGTTTCCATAGAGGACGGGTTTGCCCAGAATGACTGGAAAGGTTGGAAGATATTCACCGACCGGTGTGCTTCCACCATCCAGATCGTCGGGGACGACATCTTCGTGACAAACCCGAAGATATTCGCCGAGGGGATCAGCAAAGGCATAGCCAACAGCATCCTCATCAAGCTCAACCAGATCGGCACCGTCACGGAAACGCTGACGACGATCGAAATGGCCAAGCGGGCAGGGTACACCTGCGTGATCTCCCACCGCTCCGGTGAGACCGAGGACACCTTCATAGCGGATCTTGCCGTCGCGACCAACGTGGGCCAGATCAAGACGGGATCGGCATCGAGAAGCGAGAGGATCGCAAAGTACAACCAGCTTCTCAGGATCGAAGACGAACTCGGTGAACTGGCGATATTCGGCGGCACAGGCGTTTTTTACAGCGTCAGGAAAAAGTAGAGGCTTTGCAGAAGGCAGGGATATGCTGGACCAGCACCTTATCCCGTTGTGAGAGTGCCGGTCCTTTTTTCCATCACGTGGGAGGCAGTGTGGACTTGTCCTTCCTGGGTTGAGTTGCAGCGTTGTCGCAATCCCTCAGGCAGTCCTGGTAGCACTTGGCCTCCTTTTCCTTGGTGCACCTGGAGTCGGTGCAGCAATCGGAGCGGCAGTTTTCGCGACAGGACGATGCAATCGCCATCGGCGACGACAGGATGACGACGGCGGCAATGAGAACCATCATGGTCGATGCGAGAAGAAATCTTTTCATCGTGTCACCTCCTTGATGTGGAACATTACGTCTTATAACACTATAGTCCCGGTCAGTCAATGTCCTGCGTCACACTTGAGGCCGGGTATGATGCCAGCGGACATGAAAGATTTTTTGTTGAGAATTTCGGTGCTTTTTCGGGAAAGATGGGATACATTGTACGTATCAATCCAAACATGAACGGTATGTCGCATGGTAAAGCTTTACAACATAGTAGATTCCCGGGTAACGGAATGCGTCGGTGCCACGGAGAACATAGCTGTTTACATCAACCCCGATGAGAACGAGAGACGCCATCTCATCGACCAGTACCAGATAGACGAACACACCCTTCAGTCGGCCCTTGACCCCGATGAGCTTTCCCGTATCGAGATCGAGTCGAACCACGTCGCCATCATTCTCAAGGTACCTGTCAACTACCAGGCCGAGCATGCCTTCGAGTTCCTCGTTTCATCCATGGGCATGTTCCTCTTCGAGGACAAGCTTGTCATCGTGATGGCCGAGGACCTCCCCATCTTCGACAGCAAGACCTTCGCCCGTGTCAGCCGTCTGGCGGAAACGATGCTGAAGATTGTCAACTACAGCATTTTCAGGTTTTTGGAGCACTTAAGGGTCATCGACATGGTCTCCGACGAATTGGGCGAGAAGATCAGCACCTCCATGGAGAACACGTATCTTCTCAACCTCTTCGCGCTGGAAAAGAGCCTTGTGTACTATCAGAACGCGATCAACTCCAACTCGGTCCTCATCGAGAAGATGAAGATATACACGCAGCGGATAGGGTTCACCGTCGACGACACGGAGCTCCTCGACGACATCACCATCGAGAACACCCAGTGCTACAAGCAGGCCGAGATCTATTCCAACATTCTCGCCAGCATGATGGATGCAAGGGTCTCCATCGTGAACAACAACCTCAACATCCTGATGAAAAAGCTCACCATGATAACCATCGCGATCATGGTCCCGACCTTCGTCGTCAGCGCTTTTTCCATGAACGTCGTCATTCCTGTCCAGAAGCATCCTCACGCGTTCTGGATAATCCTCGCCATAGCCTTTGCCGCCATGTTTGGTTTCTTCTTTTTCTGGAGGATGAGGAAGTAGAGAGACGGCTTGAACCGCTTGAATGGCTTGAGCCGCTTGAACGTTAAGAGCAGGGTCCGGTGGAATCCTTCTGCCGCCCCTTTGCTGGATGCTCTGGTCGATTTCAGCTACAATGTACAGAAAGGGGAGACGGATGTGACTGCCCGGGAGGGAAAAAGGAGTGCGGGGTTGTTGATGTATCGGCGATGCGGGGGTGCGGTTGAGGTTTTGCTTATCCATCCCGGGGGGCCTTTCTGGTCCGGGAAGGATGACGGGGCCTGGAGCATCCCGAAAGGGTTGATCGATCCCGGCGAGGATGAGCTCATGGCGGCTATGCGGGAATTCGAGGAGGAAACGGGATTCCCCGCGGAAGGCGGATTTTTCGCTCTGCCGCCGGTCAGGCAGCCGAGTGGGAAGGTTATCGCCACCTGGGCCTTCGAGGGAGACTGCGACCCTGCGGAGATGAAAAGCAACCTTTTCTCCATGGAATGGCCGCCGCGTTCCGGCAGGATGGCCGAGTTCCCCGAAGCCGACAGGGCCGCCTGGTTCGATCTCTCATCGGCAAGGACAAAGATCATCAAGGGTCAGAGAGCCTTTCTCGAAGAACTGGAACGCCTTCTGGATATCAACAGCCACCAGGCTTCCTAGGTAGCTCGTATCCATCCCGAGACTGTCACACACCGCCAGCCTCAAGCCACGTGCTCGAACCCCCCGGGAAGTCAGCTTGTTTCAGAGGTCTTGTGCGTTTTTGCCTGAAACCTGGAACTTGAAACCTGAAACCGTCTCTTGTTCCTGAAACCTGTTTCTACCCCAAAAACTCCTTCAGGAGGGCATCGATCTGGTCCTGCGAGAGGTTCTCGCTGTCCGAAGGGGGACTTGCGGGTGTGGTTTCCTGAGGTTCCGGTGCCGTGTTGGCGTGGAGCGCTTCAAGGTCGGCCATGAGCCTGTCAAGGTCGGTCTGTCGGGTCTGTGCCTGAGCGAGGTCGGCCTGCGGGGCTGGTTTTTCTGTCCCGGGGAGTTCGAGGTCGGCGAAGAGCGCGTCGAGATCGGATTGGGAAAGTTCGGCCATAGGTCCTCTGATGCCCCGGCGGGCTATGATGTATTATCGGCAGGAAGGAAAAAATATAGAGGAGAAATCGGGAAGAATGCCCGGGTGATTGCATTTCAAGTTTTTTGGAGGTATTATACAGCGGAGTGAACACGAGAATGAAACGTTTTTTCCCGGCAGCGGCCTTCCTGATCTTACTCTTCCTCCTTCCTCTCTGTGGCATGACGCAAGAATGCCTTGATTGTCATGAGAAATACCAGAAGACGGACCATGCCAAACTGAAATGCGTTGCCTGCCACAGCGATGCAAAAGACCTGCCTCACCCGGAGAAGCTCAAGAAACCCGAGTGCGCGTCCTGTCATGGTGACGCCGTCAAGCAGCATGAGGCGAGTGTCCATTCCGGTAAAGGTTTGAAATGCAAGTCCTGCCACAACGTCCATACTCCCCGGCAGGAAACGAAGACGTGCGCCTCCTGCCATGCGTCCGTGGCGCACAGCAAGCTGCCCTCGGCGCGAAAACACCTCGCTGAAATGAACTGTGTCGGGTGCCACGCAAAGAACGCACGGGGACAGATAAATGTCAGGGTGGAGTTGAAGCAATCCATCACCCGGGACGTTCTTGACAAGGATGGGAACCGGTCCGTCGATGAAAAGGAGTGGAAGGATTTTCTCGTCCATTCCCAGTCGGTGGTAGGTGATGGCTACAAGATAAAAAGGTTCTATTCCGCGACCGGCAGTTCCCATGCCGTCGGCCCGACGGCCATATCCTGCAACGGCTGCCACGTTGAGAACAAGGTGTTCCACAAGGCGACCCTGGAGATCAACGCCCGGGGACAGAGGATTGGCATGGCCCTTGATCCCCACAGCGTCATCCCCCGCCTGCCCGTTGTCGATCTCTATCGTCTCACCGCGCACGGGAAGGGAGGAGTGGCATGCGCTGATTGTCACGTGTCACAGAAGCAGATCGATGATCATGTCTGCGCAAAATGCCACCAGACGGTCTACAATGTCTACAAGGGGACGAAGCATGCGAAGGCGGGGGCGGCAAAATGCACCGATTGCCACGACCCCCACAAGGTGAAGGCATACCGGGAGCTGGGTGCGGCGGAACGGGTGGCTGTGTGCGTGCGCTGCCACGGGGACTACAGGAAACATCACCGGTGGCTGCCCCACGCGGAACTCCACTTCATGTACCTCGAGTGTTCCACCTGTCACAGTCCGCGCTCGAAAAAGGGCATGGTCTTCAACGTCAACGTTCATGAAAAGGACGGCAGGAGACGCCTTACCCGTGATGATATCACGGCCGCCTTTGGGGGAATGAAACAGACCAAGGACCTCATCGACGCGAACGGCGATGACCGGATAGTGCCCTCGGAGGTGGTTCCTTTCTTCGAAGATCTGGGAAGGGCTGCAAAAGGTGCGGTGGGGGTCGAGGGATCGATCGTCGTCACCGATATCCACCATGACTACTCACAGGTGCAGAAGAGGGACAAGGTCTGTACGACCTGTCACTCCAATGATGCGCCCTTTTATCAATCCATGTACCTTGTGCTGCCGGAGACGGAGGGTCTCTTCTACATGCCGGTGAAAGGGACGGTCCTCGCGGCCATGCCGTCTTCGATCGCCCTCAATTTCTTCCTTCTTGGCGAGACGAAGGCACGGTGGAGCGACATACGGGCGCTTGTCGGGGCGCGGGGTGAGGCACGCGACGAGATCGTGAAGGAACTGGGGTTCAAGTGGATCGATATCGTCGGGGTTTTCCTCTCCATTGCGGTGCTCGTTTTTGTTTGCCTCCATATTGTCCTCAGGGTGGTGTTCAGACGATGACAAACAACGGTGTTCCTCTTCACCCTCTCCTTATCCGCATCTGGCACTGGGCAAATGCCCTTCTCATCTTTATCCTGGTTGTCACGGGGGCACAGCTGCGCTTCACGGACCTCGTCATCATACCGGACTATGGGTTGGTGGTGGCCTTGCACAAGTATGCTGGCTATGTCCTGACGGTGTTTTTTCTCTTCTGGATGGCGGCGTACGTCATTGCGGGAGGGTTTACGACCCACTATGTTATCACCCTCAAGGACATACGGTCCATCCCCGGTCAACTGGCCTATTACATTCACGGTCTTTTTCAGGGCAGCGCGAATCCTTTCGTACCCTCACCGGAGTCCAGGTTCAACGCCTTGCAGAAACTCGCCTACTCCTTCATTATGATCATTGCGATGCCGCTCATCATCGTCACGGGGATAGTATTCGGCAACATCATGGATTTCTACGGCATTATCCGCGCGACGGGCGGTATCCGCGTCCTCGATGCCATCCATGTGATCGTGGGATACATCTTCCTCATCTATCTCATCGTCCACCTCTATATGGCAACCCTGGGCAAAACCCCCTTTTCCCACACAAAGGCGATGTTCACGGGCCACGAGGAAGAATGAAGACCGTCTCAGGTCTCACGTTTCAGGTCCCAGGTTAAGGACCAGGGCACCTGAGATTACTGAAACCCGGAAACGGTTTCTATTTCTTTTGCCTGAGACCTGAAACGTGAGACCTGAGACGGTCTTCCCCGTCTTCCCTGTTTTTCCGGCCTCAAAGATGATATGATATTCGCCTATGGGACTTACCGGCATTGACAACACAGGGGTCAAGCTTATCATGGTCGGCGGCAAGGGTGGCGTGGGGAAGACGACGTGCGCGTCGGCGATCGCCCTGAAGATGGCCCAGGAGGGGCGGAAGGTGCTCATCATTACGAGCGATCCGGCCCCCTCTCTCTCGGACATCTTCGAAAAGGAGATAGGCGACAGGGAGACCCGCATAGATGACACCCTCAATCTTTACGGGCTGGAGGTTTCCTCCGATATCGTCCTTGCACGGTGGAAGGAACGTTTCGGCCCGGAGATCTACGAGGTCGTATCTTCCTTTGCCAGCGTCGATTACGATTTCGTCGAGTATATAGGCACCGCCCCCGGGATCGAAGAGGAGTACATGCTGAGCTTCATCATGGAGCTCGTGGAAGGCGGCAGCTACGACGTCGTCGTGTGGGACACGGCCCCCGCGGGGCACACCCTGAGGCTCCTCAGACTGCCCCAGCTTTTCCTGTCCCACATGGAGGCGGCGACGAAGTTCTACATGAACATGTATGGTTACATCGAGAAGGTGAAGGATACGATGCGCCTCAAGGAATCAAAGAAGACGCTGCTGCAGATAATTGCAGGCTGGGAGGCCCTTTCCGAGCGTATCGTCGAGTTCATCAGGGACGGGGCATGCGTGAAGTACCTCATCGTTACCATCCCCGAGGCCCTTGGCGTGAAGATGACGAACCGGGTCATCGGCGAGCTCGAGGACAACCGGCTCGCCGTAGAGAACATCGTCATCAACAACGTGGTGCAGGAGGCCGACTGCGAGTTCCATCGCCTCCGCAAGGCCATGCAGGAGCATTATATCGAAGAACTGAGACAGACATACAAGGACAAGACCCTGACCCTCTTGTATCTTACGGCCCACGAGATAAAAGGCATGGAAAGGATAGCCGACGTGACGAGGTCGCTCTTCGAATAGGACCCATGGCGACGCTGCGCATAACGGGAGGAAGGCTCAAGGGTATGTCGATCCGTGTCCTGCCGGGTGACGTGGCCCGGTACACCTCTTCCAAGGTGAGGCAGGCCCTTTTCAACATGATCGGAAGCGTGGACGGCCTGTCCGTCCTCGATCTTTTCGCCGGTTCCGGCTCCTTCTCCATAGAGGCCCTGAGCCGGGGCGCAGCCTCAGCGACACTCGTGGAGGCGAACGGAAAGATGGCGGACCTCATCGGGAAGAACCTCGCCGGAACGGGATTAAATAAGTATTGCCAAGTGTTACATATGGATGTAAGATATGCAGTCCCTTTGCTCTATGGCAGGAAGTGCATGTACGATGTGATCTTCATGGATCCTCCTTACGAAATGGGATATGTGACACGCACAATGACACTTCTTGATAAACATCCACTCGGGAATTCCGATACAATTACCATAGCCGAATACTCGAGGCGGGAAGGCGACTGTCTGTCCCTTTTCGGGGAATTTGAAGATACAAGAACAAGGAAATACGGCGACACGATGATCTCGCTGTTCAGAGGCCCCACAACCCCGTTGTTCAAGGAGAGACCATGAAAGAGACGCTCGCAGTGTACCCCGGTTCATTCGACCCCGTGACCTTCGGCCATCTCGACATCCTCACAAGGGGGCTCGAGCTTTTCGACACGGTCATCATCGCCATCGCATACAATATCGAAAAGCAGGG
Organism: Syntrophorhabdus sp. PtaB.Bin184; assembly: GCA_002067555.1. Taxonomy (GTDB): domain Bacteria; phylum Desulfobacterota; class Syntrophorhabdia; order Syntrophorhabdales; family Syntrophorhabdaceae; genus Delta-02. The sequence continues at coordinate 4,345 of MVQQ01000228.1, read as the reverse complement.
GCTTTTCACATTTGAGGAGCGCAAGGATCTCATCCAGCAATCCATAAACGGGAACAAGAATGTGATCATCGACAGTTTCGATGGTCTGCTCATCGACTATGTGAAAAAAGTGAACGCCCGTTTCGTCATCAGGGGCCTGCGCGCCATGAGCGACTTTGAGTACGAGTTTCAGATGGCCTCCATCAACAGGACCCTCAATCCCGACATGGATACCCTCTTCATGATGACCAGCAAGGATTATTTCTTCATCAGTTCGAGAACGATCAAGGAAGTTGCCGCGTTCCACGGTTCCGTCTCCAGTTTCGTCCCTGCTCCCGTCGAAAGCCGACTCAAGGAGATCTTTGGAAAGCGATGAAGAGACTGTGCTTCGTCATTGCGCTTATCGGCGCAGTCGTTCTTTTCGCACCCCTCTCCCACGCAAAAGATGTGTATACGGCCCGTATACAGGGCGCCATCAACCCGCCCGTGGCGGGTTTCCTCGGGGAATGCATTGAGAAGGCGGGCAAGGCGGATGCCGAGGCGCTCCTGGTTTTCCTCGATACACCGGGAGGACTCGATTCTTCCATGCGGGACATTGTGAAGGAGATTATGGACGCACCCGTACCCATCATCGTCTATGTCGCCCCTCCGGGAGCGAGGGCGGCCTCGGCGGGCGCCATCATCCTTCTGGCCTCCCATGTGGCGGCCATGGCCCCCGGGACCAATGCGGGCGCCGCTCATCCCGTGAGCATAGGCAAGGAAAAGCAAGACGAAGTAATGATGAAGAAGGTGGTCAGCGATGCTGAGGCGTATTCGAAGAGCATTGCCGCGAAACGCGGAAGGAGTGTGGATTTCGCGGCAAAGGCGGTAACGGAAAGCATTTCGATAACCGCGAAGGAAGCCCTCGCCAGGAAGGTCATCGATGTTGTGGCCGATTCTTCCGACGACCTCCTGTCGCAGATAGACGGAAAGACGGTGGAGACGAAGAAGGGCAAGGTTGTGCTGCACACGAAGGGCGCAAAGAAGGTAGAGATCACGATGCCCTTCAAGTTCCGGTTCCTCGCCTATGTGAGCGATCCCAATGTTGCATACATCCTCATGATGATCGGGATTTACGGTATCCTTTTCGAGTTCTACAGCCCGGGCACGATATTCCCCGGCGTCATCGGGGGCATCTCTCTCATTCTGGCTCTCTACGCCTTCCAAGCGATACCCATCAGTTTTGCCGGGCTTGCATTGATCCTCCTCGGCATCGTATTCTTTATCCTGGAGGTCAAGATAGTCAGCCACGGACTTTTGGGCATTGCGGGCATTGTGTCCATTGTCATCGGTTCGGTCATGCTCGTTGACCTTCCGGGCAGCCCGCTCGCCATATCCTTCACGACCATACTCATCGTCGCCATAATATCGGCGATCTTTGTTTTTGGCATACTTTCTTTTGCGGTAAGGGCGCAGCTGTTCCGGATCAAGACCGGCTCCGAAGGGCTTGTCGGGGAGACGGGAACGGTGCGGACCGGCATCTCGGCCGGAGGCAGGGGAAAGGTCATGGTGCACGGCGAGCTCTGGAAGGCCCGCAGTGACGAAACGATAGGCGAAGGCGAGGAGGTCGTCGTCACCGCCGTGGAAGGTCTCATCGTCAAGGTAAGGAAAAAAGGAGGGTAGCAGCATGTTTTCGATTCCGATCCTGTTTGTCGTCGTTATCGTCGTTTTCTTTCTTTTCAGCGCCATTAAGATACTGAACGAATACGAGAGGGGCGTGATCTTCAGGTTGGGAAGGGTTCTCGGCATGCCGAAAGGTCCGGGTCTCATCATTCTCATCCCCATCATCGACCGCATGGTAAAGGTGAGCCTGAGAACCGTCGTTCTCGATATACCGCCCCAGGACGTCATAACCCGCGACAACGTTTCCATCAAGGTGAACGCTGTCGTTTACTTCCGTGTTGTGGATCCACTGAAGGCCATCATCGACGTGGAGAACTTTCTCTACGCGACGAGCCAGCTTTCTCAGACCACCTTGAGAAGCGTGCTCGGCCAGGCGGAGCTCGATGACCTGCTCTCGCATCGTGAGAAGCTGAACGAAAGGCTCCAGGAGATCCTCGATACCCACACGGAACCCTGGGGAATCAAGGTGTCCAACGTGGAGGTGAAGAACGTGGACCTCCCGCAGGAGATGCAGAGGGCCATCGCCCGCCAGGCGGAAGCGGAAAGAGAGAGAAGGGCGAAGGTCATCGGGGCCGAAGGCGAGTATCAGGCCGCCACGAAGCTGGCGGAGGCATCGGACATCCTTTCCCAGAACCCGATGTCGTTGCAGTTGCGCTACCTTCAGACGTTGATAGAGATATCGACGGAAAAGAACTCAACCATAGTCTTTCCGTTGCCCATAGACATCGTCAAGATGTTCATGGACAGGATAGGCAAGTGAGGCAAAGGACCGGGAGGATATGAAGAGACTGCTCGTATTTGTTGTTGTAACGTTGTGTATTTTCGGTCTTACGGTGGACGCCGCGGCCAGGGGGGCCGCCGGGAAGAAAACCCCGCCGGCACGGCAGGGCAAGGAGGCCGAACCTCCCTGCAAGTCGTTTATCGTTATCGAGGCCCAGGGCGGCAAGATGATAGACGGGAGCAACATCGACGAAAGACGGGCTCCCGCGAGCATAACGAAGCTCATGGTCGCCTACGTCGTCATGGGAAGGCTCGCGACGGGTGGGATCAAGCTCACGGACAAGGTGGCCATATCGAAAGAGGCGTCGAAGATCGGCGGAAGCCAGGTCTATCTCAAGGAGGGAGAGGTCTTCACCCTGGAGGACCTGATGAAGGCTATGATGGTCGCCTCGGGCAATGACGCGGCCTATGCCATAAGCGAGTTTGTGGCCGGGAGCAAGGATGAGATGGTGAACCTCATGAACGCGCAGGCGAAGGCGCTGGGGCTCGCCAACACCGAGTTCCACACGGTTCACGGCCTGCCCCCCGCAAAGGGGGAAAAAGAGGACCTGACCTCGTGCAACGACCTTGCGGTCCTGGCCAGGGAGCTCCTGAAAAGCCCCAAGATCCTGGAGTGGACATCGATCCAGAATGACACCTTCAGGGACGGTAAGTTTGTCCTGACAAACACGAACAAGCTCCTGGGGAAATTCGCCGGAGCCGACGGTCTCAAGACGGGGTATTACTCCCAGACGGGGTTTAACATCGTGGCCACCGCCAAACGGGGGGACATGAGGTTCATCGCGGTCGTCATGGGAAGTCCCTCGGGAAAGATACGCGACAGCTTCGCCATGGAAAAGTTGCAAAAGGCCTTTGCCCGGTATAAAATGGTGAACGTTGTAAAAAAAGGGGAAGTGATCGATCAGGATGTCTTTCTCGTCGACGGTAAATACAGAAAAATGAAAGGAGTGACGGAGAAGAGTTTCCTTTACCCGATGGAAGTGGAAAAAAAGGGTGCCATCACGCGGGAGATTCTCCTGCCTGAGCGGATCAAGGGGGAGATAAAGGAAGGGCAAAGGCTCGGGGAACTTGTGCTTAAATTGAGCGGGCAGGTGATCGGCAAGGTCAACATCGTCTCTCCCGTTTATGTGCCCAAGGCAAATCTCTTCACAAGGTTTATAAGGAGACTGGGTCTCAACATTTAAGATCATGGATGCCCAATTCAGCATGTTGCGGAACAAGGAGATTATCGTCGGGATAACCGGCGGCATCGCGGCATACAAGACGGCGGAACTCATCAGGCTCCTCACGAAGCGTGGCGCCAACGTCCATGTTGTCATGACGAAAAATGCCATGCAGTTCGTAACGCCGCTGACCTTCCAGACATTGTCGGGAAACCCGGTGATTCACGAGATGTTCGAGCTCTTCAGGGGTTCCAAGATAGGGCATATCGCCCTTTCAGACATAGCCGACCTTTTGGTGATATCACCGGCGACGGCAAATATCATCGGCAAGATAGCCAATGGAATAGCGGACGATTTTCTCACCACCATGGTCATGGCGACGACGGTGCCCGTCTTTTTCGTGCCCTCGATGAACACCAAGATGTGGTCGAGCAAAATGGTCCAGGCAAACCTCATGAAGCTGAAAGAGGCCGGGTACGAGCTCATGGAACCGGCAAGCGGCGATCTTGCCTGCGGGACCGAAGGCAAGGGGCGGCTTCCGTCGATAGAGGAGATCGTTGAAAGGATAGAGGATATATTCACCGAGAAGGACCTGTGCTCCGAGCGGATACTGGTGACGGCGGGACCGACAACGGAATACATCGATCCCGTTCGCTGTATAACCAACAGGTCGTCGGGGAAGATGGGCTACGCCATCGCGAAGATGGCCCGCAGGCGCGGAGCCGAGGTGGTCCTCGTCACCGGTGAGACATCCATCCCGG
>MVQQ01000227.1 GCA_002067555.1 Syntrophorhabdus sp. PtaB.Bin184 | reverse complement strand
GCAATGTAAAGTCTTTTTTGGCTCCGAATTTGTTTGAAAACGTTTTTCCCGATGTGTAAGAATAGAACCACATGAAAAAGGTCTTGGAAGCGCTGCCCGCCGATTTCCCCCTCTCCGAAAGACCCTATGACGAGATGGCGGAAAAAATGGGAATGTCGGGAGCGGCCCTCATAGACGAGCTTGCGGCGCTGAAGAGAGCCGGTATCATTCGGAGGATAGCCGCCATGATCGCGCACCGTTCCGTTTCCTATGAAGGCAACGCCATGGTCGTGTGGCACGTACCCGAGGGTGAGGTGGAGACCGTAGGCGCTGTCCTGGCGAATTTTGACGAGGTGAGCCACTGCTACGAGCGTGACACCGGCGGATACTGGAACTACAATCTCTACACCATGGTACACGGCAAGACGAGGGAAGAGTGCCTGGCAACGGTCGACAAAATGGCGTTGCAGTCGGGCATCGGGGATTACCGGGTGCTTTTCAGCATGAGAGAGTTCAAGAAGACATCCTTCTCGGTGAGGAAATGATAAAGACCAGATCGGACGCATACTGTGAGCAGGCGGGAAGGTTCATCCCGGGCGGCGTGAACAGCCCGGTGAGGGCATTCATGTCAGTACACGACAGACCCTTCTTCGTGAAGAGGGCGAAAGGTTCGCGCCTCTACGACGTCGACGGGAATGCTTTTATCGATTACGTGGCCTCCTGGGGGGCCATCATCCTCGGCCATGCCGATGAGGGACTTATCGCCGCCGTCACCGAAGCGCTTGAAGAAGGGACGAGTTACGGGGCCTGTCACCCCTACGAGATAGAGCTTGCGCGTCTCATCACGGAGGCCTTTCCCTCCATCGACCTTTTGCGCCTGACGACGTCCGGCACGGAAGCTACAATGAGCGCCCTGAGGCTTGCCCGGGGATACACGGGCAAAGATGGTGTCATCAAGTTCCGCGGCTGTTATCACGGGCATGTTGACAGCCTGCTCGTCAAGGCCGGCTCGGGGCTTGCCACCTTCGGCATCCCCGACAGCGCCGGGGTGCCCGCGGACCTGGCGAAACATACGTACGTGGCCGACTTCAACAGGCTCGAAACGGTGGAGCGCGTCATGGAGGGCAATGACGATATTGCCTGCGTCATCGTGGAGCCCATCATGGGGAACATGGGCGTCATCCTTCCCGACGAGGGCTTTCTCAAGGGTCTCGAGGCCCTGTGCAGAAAGCGCGGTGTCCTTCTCATCTTCGACGAGGTCATCTCCGGTTTCCGCGTGGCCCTGGGCGGCGCCCAGCAGATCTACGGCATCGATCCCGACCTGACCTGTCTCGGCAAGATAATAGGGGGAGGCTTCCCCATAGGGGCCTTCGGCGGGAAGAAACATATAATGGAGCGCCTGGCGCCTCTCGGCGACGTATATCAGGCCGGTACCCTGTCGGGGAACCCTGTTGCCGTGCGGGCCGGTTTGTACGTGCTGGGCATTCTCGCTAACGCCTCCGGCGAGGTGTATCCAGGGATCGAGAAGACCGGGCAGATCCTGGCGAAGGAGATGGTGTCCATCGCCGGCAGGTATGGTGTTCCCTACCGTGTGAATTCCACGACAGGCATGTTCACGGGCTTTTTCTCCGAAACCCCCGTAACGGATCACGAGAGCGCAGCCGCGTCTGACAGGAGCCTCTATGAGCGGTTCTTCAAGGCCATGCTTGATGAGGGTGTCTTTTTCGCTCCCAGCCAGTTCGAGGCGTCCTTCGTCACGCTGACGCTGGGCCAGGCAGAGATCGAACGAACCATCGCGGCGTGCGACAAGGTGTTCCGCGACATCGGTTCGGCGCGGCAGCAATAAAGGAGGCTTTCGATGTTGAGTTCTCCGAGGGCGGTTGCCTATATCGACCTTGGCGCCCTCGAGGAAAACTGCCGATCCATCAGGCAGCGCCTGAACCCCGCCACCGGGCTTCTCGGCGTCGTCAAGGCGGATGCTTACGGACACGGGGCCCTCGAGGTATCGAGGAAACTTGAGTCCATCGGCATTGACTACCTGGGGGTGGCAACGGTCGACGAAGGTGTGGACCTCAGAAAGGGCGGGATCACGACGCCCCTTCTCGTCATGAGCGGTGTCTTCTCCTGGGAGGAGATCGACCCTGTTGTCCGCTACGATCTCACACCGGTCATCTATGATGATGCTCTCCTCGGAAGGTTTGCCGCTCTTTCTAAGGAATTCGCGCGGCCGGTTAAGGTGCACGTGAAGTTCGATACGGGCATGGGGCGGCTCGGCTTCAAACCTGCCGAGGCTCAAAGGGTTGCCGCGATTCTTGCGGCCGCACCGGGACTGCAAACGGAAGGCATCATGACACATTTTCCGTCGCCGGAGGTGCGTGACGAGTATGGGCTTTCCCAAGTGAGGACCTTCACGAAGGTAGTGGACACCGTGAGGGCGGCAGGCCTCGACCCGGCGTACGTGCACATGAGCTCGAGCGGTGCCATCGTCACCTATCCGGAGGCCCACTTCTCCCTCGTGCGCGCGGGCATAAGCCTCTATGGATCCCACCCGTCGCGCGCCCTCGAACAGGCTCTCCCCTTGAGGCAGGTCATGAAGGTCGTGGCCCGCATTGCGTTCTGCAGGGAGTTCCCTGCCGGGGTTCCCTTGAGCTACGGGAGGACCTACGAGACACCCCGACACACACGGATAGCATACATACCCGTGGGATACTCCGACGGGTATCCCAGGTCCCTTTCGAACAGGGGCCGGGTCCTCATCAGGGGCAGGGAATGCAGCATCGTCGGCAGGGTGTGCATGGACTGGACCCTCGCCGACGTGACAGGCGTCGACGGCGTCGAAAGCGGCGACGAGGCCATCCTCCTCGGCGAAGGCGGCAGCGGCACCCGCATCTGTGCCAACGAAATGGCCGAACTGGCCGGAACCATCCCCTACGAGATACTCTGCAAGATATCGAAAAGGATCAAACGGGTATACATCTAAAGACGGTTAGCACCGTTAGCACCGTTAAAGCCGTTAGAACCGATTCGGAAGAGTGCTTGTCGGAGTTAGGCACAACATCTCTTCTCCCGTTCCAACGGTTCTAACGGTGCTAACGGTGCTAACGTTTTCTTTACTCGTTGTTATCCGGATACCTTTGCATGATGTTGCGGATGACGTCGAGGATGGAGAAGAAGACGTCGAGCATCTCGGGGTCGAAGTGTTTGCCCCGCTCGCTGTCCATTGTCTCGAGGACGCGTTCCTCCTCCCAGGGTTCCTTGTAGGACCTTCCCGAACTCAAGGCGTCGAAGACGTCAGCGATGGCGACAATGCGGCCGAAGAGGGGGATCTCCTCCTCTTTCTTGCCGATCGCCCGGCCGCTCAAGTCTTCGAAGCCCCGCAGCGGCTCGCCCGTCTTGAAGTCGATGTAGCCGGGATAGCCCTTGCCGTCCCACCGTTCGTGGTGGTTGAGGGCGACAAGGAAGGAGGCCCTGTCGAAATCGGAGCGCTGGTGGGCAAAGAGCTGTGCCCCGAGGTAGGTGTGCTGTTTCATCACCTCGTACTCATAGCTGTCGAGACGGGCCGGTTTCTTGAGGATGAGGTCCGTTATGGCCACTTTTCCCACATCGTGGAGCATGGCGGACATCTTGAGGATGTCCTTGTTCTGCTCAACTTCCACTTTTCCGATACCTTTTTTTGCCGCCCATGCCTCGTAAAGTTCGACGGAATAGGATGAGACGCGGTTGACATGGGCACCCGTCTCCATGGGGTCCCGAAGCTCCGCCATTTTGATCATGCGCAGGATGATGTCACGCGTCATTGTCGCTCGTTCGATGGCGATGGCGGCATTGTTGGCAAAGTGGACGACGAAGGGTTCGTCCTCGGGTTGGAAAGGAACGATGTGCCCGTCATGGTCTGTGGCGTTTATAAGCTGGAGTACGCCGACCACCTCGTCAGTGTGGGTCTTGAGCGGAAAGGAGAGCACCGACTGTGTCTTGTATCCGGAGAGCTTGTCGTAGGAAGGGTCGAATGAGAAGGGTACGTTCCCGGCGATATGGTAGACGTTCTCGAGATTCAGGACTGCGCCCGTGTTGGCGACGTAACCCGCTATGGACTGATTGTTGACGGGGATGGTGAAGGTTGAATAGATGAGTTTCCTGCCGGCGGGCAGCTGTTTCTGTAGCGTGTCGTTCTGGGTGTAGCGGAACAGAAGAGTATCGCCATCCTTTATGTAGATGGATCCGGCGTCGGCATTTGTCAGGTAACGGGCCTTTGTGAGGATGCGTTCCAGGAGGATGTCGATATCCCTAGTCTGGATCACTTCAAGGCCGACATTGAGGACTTCCTGGAATTTCTTCCGCTCGTCTATCATGTCATGTGTGCAG
>MVQQ01000226.1 GCA_002067555.1 Syntrophorhabdus sp. PtaB.Bin184 | reverse complement strand
GCGCTCCATCTGAAGGGCCGTCAGAAACTCCTTCAGGGTCTTTTCCTCTCTCTTCGTCATTTCGATGATGGCGTCCGTCATCATCAGAGCAACTCGTCCAGGATATTGGCCTTCAGTATGCTGGCGGCTACTATCTGGCCTCTTGCATTGTACGTCCCGTCCTCGATGCTGGCCTTGAGCTCTTCGACCTTGTCTTCCCGGATCACGGACTGGGTCTTCGCCTTCTCGGCAAGGCGGTCGACTTCCTGTTTTTTGGATGAAAGTTCCACCTTGTCGTAGCCTGCGCCCTGGTCCTTTCTCTGTTCGACGGAAAGGTCCTTCTGCTGCTGCGGCTTTACCTGAGAGGTCTTGACGAGGCTGTCAAGCAGGTCGGGTTTGTTGCCATTCTCAATTTTCATGGTTCACCTCCTCTATCGCTTACCGGTATTATCGCCGCTGTGAGGAATAACTTTAGCATTTTCCCTTTCGGAGTATTTCATGAGCATCTCTTTGATGCCGACACCCTTTTCCGCAAGAAAATCGGCCACCTTCTCATACACCATGGCCATGTAGGTCTCCTCGGCATACCCCTTTTTCGACATTTTCGTCGTCTTCTCCAGGTGTTTGATCATGCTGTAGATCATGAAGGACTCGAAGCTCCGGCAGACCTTTTCCCTGTCTGCCTCGGATGAACCTGACAGATCTCGCTCCATCGTGCTGACCCCCATCGAGATTGCGGGCGGTAAACCCGTCATTACCGATCTTACGCTTTCAGACACAGTGAACGGCCTCCTATATCACCTCAAGGTCGGCATGAAGAGCGCCTGACGCCTTGATGGTCTGCAGTATTGTTATGACATCGCGTGTCGATATCCCCGTCGCGTTGAGGGCATTGACCAGCTCCCGGATGGAAATGCCTGCCTCCAGGAGATAGAACTTCCCGCGGTCCTCGCGCACCTTCACCTGCGTATCGGGCGTCACAACCGTCTGGCCCTGTCCGAACGGCATGGGTTGGCTCACGCGTGCGTCTTCCTTGACCTGGACGCTTATGTTGCCGTGGGAGATGACGACCGTTGACACGCGCACGTTCTCGCCGATGACAACCGTCCCCGTCTTCTCGTCAACCACGATCTTCGCCTGCATGTCGGTCCTCACGTCGAGGTTTTCCACAACGGACAGGAATTGCACGGGGTTGTTCCTCATATTCAGCGGTATCGTCACGTTGACGGTCCCGGCGTCCTTCGCATGGGCGGCGCCGCCGAAGGTCTCGTTGATGCGGTCCGCTATCCTTCGGGCATTCGTGAAATCGGGCATTTTCAGGGCGATCATGATATCGCCTCCCCTGTACTCCTCGGAGATGACCTCGCGCTCGACCGTGGCGCCGTTCGCTATCCGGCCCACCGTGGGATGGTTCTTCTGAACCGAGGCGCCCTGCCCCGATGCCAGAAAACCGCCCACCACCATCGGGCCCTGCGCGATGGCGTACACCTGCCCGTCGGCCCCCTTGAGGGGCGTCGCCACCAGAACACCGCCTTCAATGCTCTTGGCATCACCGATGGAAGAGACGGTCACATCGATCTTGCTCCCTATCCGCGCAAACGGAGGCAGGTTGCAGGTAACCATGACGGCCGCAACGTTGTTCACCTTCGTCGATTTTGGGTCGACCCTGATCCCCATGGTCTCCAGCATGTTGGCAAGGGACTGGTTCGTGAAGATCGTGTTCGACTTGTCACCCGTGCCCGAGAGGCCCGTCACAAGCCCGTAGCCGATGAGCTGGTTGCTCCTCGCCCCGTTGATGTAACCCATCTCCTTGATGCGGGCCGCATCCGCCATCCCCGCCATAAAGAGGAGGAAGGCGGCGATGAAGAAGAGCGTGCAGACTATCATCGTGCTGCGGCGAACGCGTTCCCGGTAACTCATACCGTCTCCCGTCAGAATGGCCACACGGCGTCCATGACGCGTGCCAGCCAGCCCGGCTTCTGCTTCTCTCCCAGGACTCCCACGCCGGTGTAGATGATCTTGGCGTCCGCTACCTGGGTCGAATACACGGAATTGTCGTAATCGAGGTCCCTGGGCCTCACGATGCCCTGGACCAGGATCTCCTTCTTCTCGTTATTGATGCTGATCTCCCTCTTCCCTTCGATGGCCAGGTTGCCGTTGGGAAGCACGTCGACGACGCGTGCCGTGATGGTGGCGGTCAGGGAGCCGCCCCGGGTGGTTTCGCCGGAGCCGTCAAAATCGTTTTTCGTGTTGGCGTTTATCATCTTGTCGGGTGTGATGCTCGAGGGATAAAAGTTGGACTCGAGTCCCAGGAAATTGGGGATGCCCGCCGTCGTCGTGGACGTCTTCGCCGTCTTCGTGCCCGCCTTCTCCGACGCGTTCGTCACCTCGTAGATCTTGACGGTGATGATGTCGCCCACCCCCCGGGCCCTGTGGTCACCCAGGAAGTTGCTGTTGGCATTGACCCCGCGGTAGATGGTCCCCGCGGGAGGCTGCGGAGCCGGTTTCACGTTCTTGTAGGTATTGTCTATGACAAAGGGCTCGTCCTTTATCACCGATTGACTGGTGCTCTGGCAACCTGCCAGAAGGACCGCCGCCAGGATGACCATCAACAATGCGGTTCTCGTCTTCATAAACTCACGCTCCTAGAACTCCACTTTCACCGAGCTGCTGCTTACGACCTTCGCCATCACTTCTTTCCCGGAGGCAATGTTCTTCACCCGTATCACATCGCCCACCCGTCCCTTTTCGACGGTCTTGCCCTTCGCGCGCACGACCAGCTTGTCGCTTTCGGCGACTATGGTCACCACGTCGCCCCGCTTAAGGACGACCCGGTCCTCCAGGATCTGGTCGGTGACAAGCGTGTTGGCAGGCACGTCCCTCTTGAGCACCTTGCCGACGACGTCATCGATCGAGGCCGGGTAGCCGGAGCCTTTTCCGTTCATGTAGGTCTCACGGACCGCAACGTCCTTCGGGCCGATGGTATCGCCCTTTTGCCCCGCCGCTTTCAGCACGTAAAGCTCACGCTTCGAAAACACCCTGAAGGGCACCTGCACGGTCCGCAGCCTGCCGGGAGCGGTCTCGATCTCGACAGAGCAGACACCGTCACCGCTGACATCGGGTATACGTACGAAGCTGAGGTTGACGATCTTCACATTCTCCCTGAGCTGGGCGGGAAGCGTCGTCAACTTCACCCGGACGGCGTCGCCTCCGGGATAGATCTCCTTGACAAACCTGATCACCCTGGCTTCCGCCGCGGATTCGCCGGCGGCATGTACCGTCCTTAAGGATCCTGCCGCGGCGGCGAGAAGAAAGAACAGTATCAGAAGGGTAACGCACAGACCCTTTTCCGCCCCCGGTCCGCAGAGGATCTTTCCATCACGGTTTGTGCTTATCGGGGTATCCACGCTATCTCCTCAGGTTGTTGGTCATCTGAAGCATCTCGTCCGCCGCCTGGATGGCCTTCGAGTTGACCTCGTAGGCCCGCTGGCCGATGATCATGTTGATCATCTCCTGCATGACGTTGACGTTGGACATTTCGAGAAAGCCCTGGAGGACCGTGCCCATGCCGTTCTCTCCCGGCCTGCCCGTGGTGGGTGAACCGCTCGCGTCGCTTTCCATGAAAAGGTTCTTGCCTATGGCCCGAAGCCCCGTGGGGTTGATGAAGTTGGCAAGCTCAAGCCGGCCTATCTGCTGGGGTGATGACTGGCCCTGGATCTGGACCGTCACCGTTCCGTCGCTCTCTATGGATATGCTCGTTGTCTTCGCGGGTATAGTGAGGTTCGGCTCGATGGTGTAACCGTCGCTGGTCACTATCTTGCCGTCGGCGTCGGTCTTCAAGGCACCCGCCCTGGTGTAGGCCTTGTCGCCGGAGGGAAGGTTCACC
>MVQQ01000225.1 GCA_002067555.1 Syntrophorhabdus sp. PtaB.Bin184 | reverse complement strand
AGCTGTAGTATTGTTCCCTCATTCATCAGGATCCTCCTCTTTTCTCTATAATCGGAAGTTCCTCTCCCGACTTAAGTCATTAGCAAATTGTGTGCCCAATCTTATGGATACTACAACCAACAGGCACAGTCAACCCTCCTGTACATTTTTTCCTTTGCCCGTCGCCAACCCCTTTAGTCAGCGGGATTCCAGTCGATAAAATATGTAAAGGCAACGTGAGAGCGATGAAAAGGAACCCAACCGAAAGCGGTGCCACGAAACCGCAGGATGAGCCAGGCCAGGGCGTTGAGGTCCATATCGGCCGGCAGCCGATCCTGAACAGGGCCAGGAAGATATTCGGCTACGAGCTCCTCTTTCGGAGCGGGAGGACCAACGCGGCCGGCGTTACCGACAACGTCCACGCGACGGCCAGCGTCATGGTGAACACGCTCAACAACATCGGCATCTCCCGGCTCATCGGAGACAAGGTGGGATTCATCAATGTCGATGACCGGGTCCTCGACAGCGGCATCGTCGAGCTTCTCCCGAGCAGGATGACCGTCCTCGAGCTTCTGGAGACGGTGAAGGTGGACGAAAGGGTCCTCGCCCTTTGCGCTCAGGCGAGAAGGAACGGCTACCAGTTCGCCCTCGACGACCTCGTCTCCTATGACGGCGCCCCCGAAGACATGTTCCGCATCGCCTCTTACGTGAAGGTGGACCTTATGGGCACGGACATGGAGAAACTCCCCCAACTCGTGGCGAAGCTGAAGAAGCACAACCTCAAGCTCCTTGCCGAGAAGGTGGAGACTCAGGAGGAGTTCGAGCTATGCCGTGACCTCGGCTTCGATTACTTCCAGGGTTACTTCTTCGAAAAACCATTGATAATATCGGCGAGGTCCATTTCTCCGACACAAATGGTGCTCCTCGACCTTTCAAGGATCCTCGCCAGGGAAGAGGAGTTCTTCGTCATCGAGGGTCTCTTCAGGAAGAACCCCGAGCTTCACATCAAGCTCCTTCAGTTCATGAACTCGGCGGCCTTCTACACGGCCAACAGGATAAACTCCATCGGCCAGGCGATAGCCCTCCTGGGATACCGCAAACTTCAAAAATGGGTAACCCTGCTTCTCTTCGCCGGAGAAGGACACGACACGCGGTCGGTTCCCCTGTTCGAGAGGGCCGTGATCCGGGGCAGGATCATGGAACTGCTCGCCTCCCGGATAACCAGCGACACCTCCGCCGCCGACATGGCATTCATCACCGGCGTCCTGTCCCTCGTAGACGCCCTCTTCCAGGCGCCGCTGGAGAAGATACTCACCGACTTCAACCTTTCCGAGGAGATAAACGCGGCCCTTCTCAACCATGACGGCGTCCTCGGCAAACTCGTCTCGGTGATAGAGACCCTGGAGCAGGAGAAGTACGACGAGATGGAAACCCACCTCAGAGACGTCAACATGACCTCCACGGACCTCTACATCATCGAAAACAACGCGATAATCGAATACGAATCGATGAGCGGAATGTAAGATAGACGGCTTGAACCGCTTGAACCGTTTAAACGTTATAGACCCCTGATAGCCCTGTCGGGCATCAGGGGTCACTTTTTAAGCCCTTAAGCGGCTCAAGCGGCTCAAGCTGTTTAAGCCGTTTACGCCGTCTTTTCAGTTCCTCATCTGTGTCTGCTGGGCCTGGGCCTGGGCGGTGGCTCTTCTGTGCATCGTGTAGTTGAGGATGACCGAGGGGATGTCGAGTATGAGGATCACCTTGCCGTCGCCCCGTATGGTCGCTCCGCTTATCCCCTTGATGTCCTTGAGGAACTCTCCGAGAGGCTTGATGACCACCTCTTCCTGGCCGATGACGGAGTTGACCTTGATGCCGATCGTCTTCTCGCCGATGGAGCAGATCACCACGTACCCGCTGCCGTCCTCCTGGCCTTGCATGAGAAAGGCCTTGCTGAGGTCCACAATGGGGATGACGGTGTTGCGCAGAACGAGGACCTCGTTCTTGTCCACCGTCTTGATGAGCCCTTCCTTGAGCTTGACAAGCTCGGTAACGGTATTGAGGGGTATGGCGAAGAGCTCTTCCGCCACCTTCACGATAAGGGCCCTCATGATGGCAAGGGTGAGCGGGAGCTTTATGGTAAGCTTCGTCCACTTCCCTTCCTCGCAATCGATGTGCGCCTGTCCGTTCATCTTCTCGATGTTCGTCCTGACGACATCCATTCCGACGCCGCGGCCGGAGACCTTGCTTATCTTCTGTGCCGTGCTGAGGCCCGGTATGAAGATAAGGTTCATCGCCTCCTTCGGGGAGAGGCTTGCCAGCTCCGCCTCGTTCATGAGCCCCTTTTCTTTCACCTTGTCCTTCACTGCCTGGATATTGATGCCCTTCCCGTCGTCGTATACCTCTATGATAACGTGGTTGCCTTCGTTGTAGGCCCTGATCGACAGAAGCCCTTTGGCCCGTTTTCCCTTCGCCGTGCGCTCTTCGGGTAGCTCGATGCCGTGGTCGACGGAATTGCGAATGATATGGATGAGAGGGTCTGTCAGCGCCTCTATGAGAGAACGGTCAAGCTCCGTCTCCTCGCCTTCGACCTTGAGCTCGATATCCTTCTTGAACTCCGAGCAGAGGTCCCTCACCATCCTGGGGATCTTGTTGAAGACCTTGCTGACGGGCACCAGCCTCGCCCTCATGACGGAAAGCTGAAGCTCGTTGGTGATGACCTCTATGTAATTCGTTATGTCCGTAAGGTTGTCGAAAACGGCCTCGCTTTCCTCGCCCTTCTTCGCCATGCTGTTGACGAGGATGAGTCTGTTCTTCCCGAGGACGAGCTCACCGACGAGGTTCATCAGCTCGTCGAGCTTCTTGACGTCGATCCTGATCGACTGTTCCTCCGTCTTGGGGGCCTTCTGTTTCACCAGCGCCTTGTTGAGCTGGGTCTCCGTGATGTACTTCTCCTCGACGGCAATCTCGCCGACCTTCTTGTCCTTTTCCGTCTCCTGCTTCCTGAGGACATCCTCAAGCTCGGATTCCGTGATGATCTTCTCTTCCACGAGGATCTCGCCGATCTTCTTCGCCTCTTCGGGCTGAGGCTCCGCGCCCTTCTTCGCCGGATCGAGAAGGTCCGTGAGCTTCACGATGACAGCGGACGCATCCTGGTTCTCGCTTCCCTGATCCCTGATGTCCTCTATCATCAGCTTCATGAGGTCGAAGGACTCGAGGAGGATGTCGGCAACGGCCTGGTCCGTGGCCATCTCGCCCTTGCGGATGACCCCGAGAACATCCTCGGCCTTGTGGGCAAGCTGGGACAGGGCGTTGAACCCGAGGAAGCTTGAGGTCCCTTTTATGGTGTGGACGGCCCGGAATATGCTGTTCACAACCTCCTCGTCCTGACTCTGCTCGATGACGACAATGTCCTGGATAACATTGTCCATGAGTTCACTCGACTCGGCTATGAACTCATCGATGATTTCCTGCATCTCATCCCTCTGGAGAGCTTGATCATCCATTGTATTCCTCCTCGCCCTGGACAAGGCTTTCCACCTTGTACAGGAGAAAATTTGGTTGCACCGGCTTGTTGAGGAACATGTTGACACCGGCGTCAAGAGCGTCTTTTTTGAGCTTGTCATCCTTCGTCGTAGTGAGCATGATGACAGGCGTATCCATGTAATAATAGTTGTCCCGGAGGTTCTTCACGAATTCGATGCCATCCATGTTGGGCATGTTGAGGTCCACGATAACGAGATCGACCTGGACGTGGCTCAGCTTTTCCATGGCATCCATTCCGTCCTCGGCCTCGGCGATGATATAGTTCTTCCGTTTCAGGATATACGCCAGGAGCTTCCTGATCGTCGCCGAGTCATCCACGATGAGTATCGTCTTCATATTTCACCCTTTCTGATACGCTATGGTTCCGGGAAACACGAGCGGCTTGAAGGCACGGGAGATGTTATGGAGCGATTCCGCGTGACCGATCGTCAGGAATCCCTTCGGCTTCAGGCACTCGTACATATGGTCCACCACCTTTTTCTTCATCTTCTCGTCAAAATAGATAAGAACGTTCCGGCAGAAGATGAAGTCCATCTGCCGGTACAACCTGTATGCATCGTCATCCATGAGGTTCATGAAGTCGATCTTAACGTTCTTTTTTACCGTTTCTTTCAGCTTATACATATTGTTCTCTTCTGTAAAATACTTTCTCTTGATCGCCTCGTCGGTGTTGCGAACACTGTACTGGCTGAAGACCGCCTTCCTCGCCGATTCGAGGACCTTGCTCGATATGTCCGTGGCGATGATGGTGAAGGGAATGCTGACCCGGTGGATCTCCGCCATCTCCATGAGCATGATGGCGAGCGTGTACGCCTCCTCACCCGTCGAGCAGGCCGCGCTCCATATGCGGATGGGAGAGCTCTGGGCGGCACCGTTCATGTATGCCTTCTGCACGATGATCTTGAAGGCGTCGAGCTGCGGCGGGTTGCGGAAGAAACTCGTTTCGTTCGTCGTAACCACGTCGTAGAGCCTGGCGAGCTCATTCCTCGCCTTGTCGGCGCCGTATTTCAAATGATAGTAATAGTCTTCGAAGGAACCGAGACCCAGTTCGCTCAACCTGTTCGTCAACCTGCTCTCGAGGAGATAGGTCTTCGTCTCGGCGAAGTAAATACCCGTTTTCTCGTAGATGAAGTCTCTCAGGACGGTAAATTCTTCTCTGGTCATGGCCGGTTCCTATGCGTTCTGCGTTTTGCTGATAACCGTCTCCGCCGCGGACCTGATATCGTCGTTGCTGCTCGTGAGATATGGCCGTATGTAATCCACGGCACGTTCGTCGTTGAGGTCGGACAACGCCCGGATGCATCCTATCGTGATGAGACCGCTGTCGTCCCCGAGACCCTTTGCGAAGATATCGAAAAGGGTCGGGTCTTCGAAGGCCCCGAGCGCGGACAGTGCGTAGTACCTCGTCCACATGCCCCTGCTCTCCTCGGTGAAAATCGCGACAAGCCTCTCCTTGAAACGGGTCAGTCTCTTGTCCTTGACGACCTTGAGTACCTCATGGGGTATCTCATCGCCCGCGAGCTCACTCTGAAGGAGGCCCATATAATCCTCATCATCGACGAAATTCCCGAGAACCCCGATCGTGCCCCTGCGCACGCCTTCGTCCCTGTCATTCAAAAGCCTGGTGACGAAGGGCAGGTTCTTCTTCCCGTCGATGAGACCGGTCGCGGCAAGATACACCTTCTTGTCGTCCGCCGATCCCCTGTCGACGAAATCCCCGATCATCTCCAGGGCCAGGACGGGATCGAGGCGAATGAGGGCCCGTAATGCCTTGACCCTTACGTCGTGAAAATCCTCCCCGAGGATGCGGACAATATCATCCTTGAGGTTCGTGAGCCCGAGACTGCCCGCGGCATCGACGGCAAAACCCCTGATGTGGCCGTCGGTGTCCTTCAGGGCCTCCTTGATGATGGAACAACCGTTTCCCTCGACAACAGCCGGGATGTTCATCACGATCTCGCGCTTCACCTCCACGGATGCGGTCAGGAAATGCGCGAGGAGGGTTGCCTCCCCGACCTTCACACCCGCCATCCTGCACGCCCTCACGAGGGACAGGAGGTTCACTTCGTCACGCCCCATGTACGCGCCGGCGTCGGCCGCCCATACCTCGCCAAGCGAGGCAAAGAGTTCCAGCACCGTCTCGTAGTTCTCGTCCTCGGGATCCATCTCCTTCAGGATATCAAGAATGGCCCGGCAGGTTTCGGGGACCCTGAAATGGGTAAGCATCCGAACGATCTCGACGGAGCGGTGCCCGTTCTCGACGGCGCTTCCGAGAAGGTGTTCGTAGAGCTCGTCCCCTATTTTCTCCTTGAGCCTCTCAAACGTCTCCTCGTTACCCTTCTCGAGGATGATCTTGAGGTAGGTGCTTCTCTTCTCCCTGTTCCATCCCCTGAGTACATCGAAGAGCTCGTCGAGCACGGCATGGTCACCGTATTCCACGAGGACCTCGCAGGCAACACCCGAAAGCTCTTCGCCGCTTTCCCTGAAGAACTCGAGGATCCGGGGGACGGCCTTCGGGCTCTTCGTCCTCCCCAGGCTCAGGATGGCGGAGAAGGCTATCCATTCCTCGTCCTTGAGGGCG
>MVQQ01000224.1 GCA_002067555.1 Syntrophorhabdus sp. PtaB.Bin184 | reverse complement strand
CTGCGACCTGCGACCTGCGACCTGCGACCTGCGACCTGCGACAAAAAAAGGGCTCCGAAACCGGAGCCCTTTTTGGCTATCTCTTGTTCGTTTAGTTCTTTTTCAGGTAATCAACGGCGAACTTGACCGCCTCATCACCGGGAAGCCCCTTGCCCTTGAGGGCCTTTGCGTGGTCGTCAAGAAGGGGCCTGACGGCCTTTGCCCACTTGGCGTCTTCGTCCTTGGAGAGAGCGATAACCTGATTGCCTCTCTTCTTGGCAAAGTCGTAACCTTCCTTATCGATCTCGTCCCAGACCTTACCCTGTTTCACGACCCATTCCTTGCTGACCTGCTCGAAGACCTTCTGGACGTCGGGAGGCAGGGAGTTCCATTTCGCCTTGTTCATAACGACAAACATACCGGTTGTATAAGCGGAGCCGAAGTTCTGGGTTATGTACTTGACGACCTCGCCCCATTTCCAGCCCTGTGCCGCCTCGACGGGCGCCATGGCGCCGTCGGCCACGCCGGTCCGGAGGGCATCATAGGTTTCCGGCATCGTCGTTCCCACGGGTGCGCCGCCGAGCGCCTGAACAACTTTCGCGGCGAGACCGGTTGCGCGGACTTTCATACCCTTCATGTCGGCCATCGTCTTGACAGCCTTCTTGGAAAGAAGGATACCGGGGCCGTGAGCGTGAAGCCAGAGGACCTTGACATCCGCGAGCTCTTTGGGATTGAACTTGGCATAGTAAGCGTTGATGAGGTTCGTTGCTGAAACGCCGCTCTTGTAGCCGAGAGGAAGGTCGATGACCTCCATCATGGGGAATTTGCCCCTGGTGTAGGCGAAGCAGCTCTCGCCGATATCCGCGATACCCTTCACGACGTTGTCATAGGTCTGCGCCGCGGGGGTGAGGGTACCGCCCGGGAAGTAGGTTATCTTGACCTTGCCAGCCGACCTCTTCTCGACCTCTTTGCACCACTGCTGTGCGATGATGCTGTTTTTGTGCGGCGCCGGGAAGAAGTTCGAATAGTTGAGGGTGATGACCTTCTGGGCCGATGCCATTACGGGAAAGAAGGCAAGACAGGTTGCAGCGAAGAAAACGAAAAGCAAACACTTTACCCCGAAAAACCGTTTCATAAAACCCCTCCTGAAATGTGATTTTATCTCTTTATAGTAAACGGGGTATCGTTTGTCAACACAATTGCAACAGAAACAGGGCACACCTGAGTACATGTTCGTGATAGTGAACAAATCTCGCTGCAGAAAACCCAGCAATATTATGGAATATAGAAAGACGTTTATTATGGTAAAAAAATAACCTTGACTTTTGCCCCAATATCCGCAATAATTGTGGGACATAATGCCATTCAGGCATCGTCAATCATTCTTCAGGGGGTGTCACCCATGGCGAAGCACAAGATAATATGTCCATTTTCCGGAAAGGCCTGTGTTGAATGCGCCGTGTACCGCGGCAGGCATTATTACCTCTGCTACTCACCGGCATACAGGGGGAGCTCTTTTGACCCCGAACGCATCAAGGAGTTGAAGACGGCGGAGACGAAAGAGGATGCCGGGGAGACCTTCGGCATACCGGAGTCCGTCGAGCTTGGCTCCCAGTGCATAAAGAACGTGGAGGAGTTCACGATCGAAAAGGAGTTCTCCGACTGAGAGATGGCACCGGAGCGTCCGGTGCTTTGCGCGAAAGAAAAGAATCAATAGAAAGGAGAGAGGACCATGATCAACGATTTTCATTATCTGAAACCTGCGAGCGTGAAGGAAGCGCTTGCCATGTACGCCGAACATGATGATTGCAAGATCATCTGTGGCGGTCAGTCCTTGCTCATCGTCTTGAGGCAGGGCATGCTTGCCCCCGAATACCTTATCGACATCAAACACCTGGACGAGCTGAGTTACATCAAGTTCGACGATAAGGACGGGCTCAGACTGGGCGCGACAACAACCCACCGCGAGATCGAGAAGTCGGATGTCGTAGCGAAGAAGTATCCCGCTCTCGTCGCGATGGAAGGCAAGCTTGCCTCCATACAGACACGCAACTGGGGGACCATAGGCGGGAACCTCGCCCATGCCGACCCGGCAGGCGACCCCGGACCCGTGCTCATCGCCCTCAAGGCGGAGATAAAGTACGGCAACTCGAAGGGTGACAAAACCGTGCCCCTCGACGAGTTCTTCGTTGACTACTTCGAAACGAAGATGGAGCACGGCGACCTCGTCCTTGAGGTGCATGTTCCCGCTCCGGAGCCGAAGTCGGGTTGCGCCTACCAGAAATTCAACCTCCTTGACAGCGACATGGGCATCGTCGCGGCAGCCGCCTCGGTGGCACTCAATGCCGACGGCACCTGTAAGGATGCCCGGATCGTTCTCGGCAACGCGGGGCCTACGCCGCTCAGGGTGACGAAGGCCGAAGACCTTTTGAAGGGCAAGAAGCTCGACGACAAGCTTTTCGAAGAAGCGGGGAAGATCGCTTCCGAGGAAGCCCAGCCGGTCGCGGACATCCATGCGTCGGAAGAGCACAGAAGGCACGTTCTGGGCGTACTCACGAAGAGGATGCTGAAAAAGGCCTTTGAAGAAGCCCAGAAAGCTGCTTAAGGAGGAAAGAGATGGAAAAGCAGGTACTGCGTTTTAAAGTTAACGGTGACGAGTACGAAATTTTTATACATCCAAAAACATTGCTTGTGGAAGCGATCAGGGACCACCTCGGCCTCACCGGCACGAAAAGGGGTTGCGACACCGTGTCCTGCGGGGCATGTACCGTGATGGTCAACGGTTTTTCAGTGAAATCCTGTTCCGTCCTCGCCATTCAGTGCCAGGGAATGGAGATCACGACGGTGGAAGGTTTGGAAAAGAACGGGAAACTGAGTCCCGTCCAGAAGGCATTTCTCGATAACGGTGCGTTCCAGTGTGGATTCTGCACGCCCGGCATGCTCATTTCCTCGACGACCTTCATCAACGAACTCAATGGCAAGGTGCCCTCGGACATGGAGATCCGCGAAGGTATCGAGGGCAACGTCTGCCGGTGCACAGGCTACAACAGTATCGTAAGGGCCATTGACGCCGTTGCGCAGGGTAAATATAAGGAGGAGTGAGATGAGTCAGAAGAAATATACAATCATCAATACACCGGTTCACAATATAGACGGTATTGCGAAAGTGACGGGCCGGGCGACCTATGCGTTCGACGTGACACTCCCGGGCATGCTCTACGGTAAGATCCTGCGCAGTCCCCACCCCCACGCGAGGATAATAAGCATCGACACATCCAAGGCGGAGCAGTTCCCCGGCGTCCGCGGGGTGGCGACGGGCAAAGACACGCTCGGTATCAAGCAGGGCATCTGGAGACGCTATGAGGAACTCTGCGACGAACAGATACTTCCCTTGGAGAAGGTGCGGTATATCGGCGAGCCCGTGGCTGCAGTCGCCGCGGTGACGGAAGAGATCGCCGAGAAGGCCCTCGACCTCATCGATGTGGAATACGAGGTTCTTCCTGCTGTTTATGAGCCGCTGGAAGCCATCAAGAAAGAAGCGCCAACGATCCATGAAGGCGTGGAAAGGAACATCAACGTCACCCGTCATATCGAATGGGGCGACGTGGACGAAGCATTCGAAGAAGCTGATTACATAAGGGAAGACTGGTTCAAGTGCTCCGGTCAGCACCACATGTGCATGGAAACGCGTTGTGCCGTGTCGAGCTTCACGCCGGAAGGCAAGCTCACGGTCTATACCGGGACACAGTCGGCATATTACCACCAGGGGCTTCTCGCAGGCGTTCTGGGGCTCCGCGAAGGCGATGTCCGGGTCATAGCTCCCTACACCGGCGGCGGCTTTGGCGGCAAGTTCGAGCTGGATGCGGCGCAGTTCTGCAGCGCAGTCCTTTCAATGAAGCTTTACAAGCCGGTAAAGATCGTTTTCACCCGCGAGGAAGATTTCATCGCCTCCAAGAGGCGCACCCCCATGTTCTACTATGTGAGGACAGGCGTCAAGAAAGACGGCACCTTCTGCGCCCGTGAGTCCCGCATGTTCAGTAACGGCGGGGCATACACCGGCATGGGTGCGACCGCCCTTTACCTCACCGGCTTTTTCCATTCCTTCCCGTACAAGTGGAAGGGTTATCGCTATGACGGCTACCGCGTATACACGAACACGATGCCTTCAACATCGATGCGCGGTTTCGGCGCACCGCAGGGAATGTTCTGCTCCGAGACCCAGATCGACTGGATCTGCGCCGACCTTGGCCTCGACCCCTACGAGGTAAGGAGAAAGAACGGCCATACCCCCGGCTACGAAGTGCCGGGACAGGCCTTTATCGGAAGCTGCGGCCTTGAGGAGTGCATCAACGAGATCGAGAAATGGGCAAAAGCCAAAGGCAAGCTTCCTGCCAACAGGGGCATAGGGATCTCCGCCTGCGGCTTCATGACGGGCGGCATCTTCAACTGGTTCGATACGCCTTACTCCTTCTCTTCCGCGGTTGTGACCATCAACGTTGACGGCACCGTGGAGCTCTACGTGGGTTGCCAGGACATCGGTCAGGGGTCCAACACGACGATGGCCATCATTGCGGCGGAAACGCTCGGCGTGAAGATCGAGGACATCAAGGTCCACTCCGGTGATACGGACCACTGCCCCGCCGACCTCGGTGCGTGGGGGTCGAGGCAGACACTCATGACAGGCAATGCGGTGAAAATGGCCTGCGAGGACGCAAAGAAGCAACTCCTTGAGTTCGCCTACGCCGAGATGGGCATCAACATCGTCTACGACCTTGATATCAAGGACAGGTGGGTCCACATCGTGGCCCGTCCGGAAAGGGGCATGAAATACGAAGATCTCGTCAAGAAGGCCCTGCGCGGCAAGGATGGACAGCGCATCATGGGCCGCGGCTACTATACACCGCACAGGAAAGGCATGATATCCCCCGCATACAGCTACATGATGCAGGCCGTTGATGCAGAGATCGATCCCGAAACAGGCAAGATCAAGATACATGAGGTCATGACGGCCCATGACTGCGGCCAGCCCATTAACCCGCTCGGCCTTGTCGGCCAGCTTGAGGGCGCCGCGTCGATGGCCCTTGGTTACGCATACCTGGAAGACATGCCTTTTGAAGATGGCAAGCTTATGAACCCGAACCTTGTTGACTACAAGGTCATCCGGTCGACGGAAATGCCGCCGAGTCCCAGCATAGAGGTCGATACGTACGAGCAGGAAGGACCTTACGGGGCGAAAGAAGCGGGCGAAGGCCTTACGAACCCGACGGCCGCCGCGCTGGACAATGCCGTATTCCACGCGCTGGGGCTCCAGATAAAGGAACTTCCCATTACGCCGGAGAGGATCCGCAAGGCTCTGGCGGAGAAGAAGGCCCAGGAGGCCCAGAAATAGTCCTGATAAAGACAAATAAGGAGGTATACCGTGAGCTTTAAATGTCCCGCATGTAAAAAAGAATGGCCCAACAGCAAACAGGTGGCGCGGCACATGTTCGGTACCGGCGACAAAGCACACAGGGCATGGATAGAGTCCCAGGGTTACTCATACATCGAGCTCCTCCTCGCCCAGACAACGGAGCCCGGCAACAAGAGCTACGAGATCCTGGCGGACCTTATCGAGAAGGCACAGGACAAGCTGTAAGAAGAATTGAGCCCGCGAGGGGCTTGATAACTATAACGTTAAGGAGGAAGTCCCATGATCATAGAGGGCGGTTTTACCATAAAAGCACCGATCGATAAGCTCTTCGATTTCCTGCTGAAACCGGAAACGATCCTCACCTGCCTTCCGGGCGCGGAGTCGGCGAACATGATCGATGACACCTCATACGAGTGCATCGTGAAGCAGAAGGTCGGGCCCATCAAGGCCAGGCTGAAATTCGTGAACAAGATGACCGTCGTCAACAAGCCGACGCACATCGAGATCGAAGGCGAAGGCGAAGACATGACGAAGCTCGGCCACTTCAAACAGAAAACCGTCGTTGACCTCACGGACAAGGGCGGCGGCGAGGTCGAGGTGACATACAAGACGGACGTCAGCATCGTCGGCAAGCTTGCCATGTTCGGCGACAGGATCATGCGCGCGAAGGCGAAGGACACGGAAAAAGAATTCACGAAGAACCTTCAGGAAAAACTGAAAGCCATGGCATAGAAAGAATGTTAAAAGCAAAGGGGGTTCCCGCCCGAAGCGGGAACCCCTTTTTTCATTGGACCCATTGCAGTGCAGGATAATCCATTTGCCGGAATACCCGGGGAAGAGTTCAGGACAGGCAAGATCCTCCATTGCGGAGTTGATCTCTTCTGGAGGGGACAATGACCAATTGACCAAATTCCAATGACCAGAGAAAGAAACAATAACCAAAAAAGAAACGATACAAACAGTCGGTCCTGCTGCGACCGTTGTTTGATTGGTTATTGGTGAATTAATCATTATCCTTTTCATTGGTGATTCTTCGTTTCCCTCGATTGCTGCGGAGCGGGAGCATATCCGTTGCCGGAGATCTCTTTCGAAGAGGCATACCTTGAGGCGTGGAACGAAAAAACCGCCTCCCTTGGGAGGCGGTTTTTTTGCATTGCAGGGTTTTTTGTCAGCCTGGCATCAGCCACGTGGGGAGCCAGGTCGAAAGAGCGGGGAAGAGGAAGACGAGGATGCCGCCGACGACGATGCTGATGAGGAAGGGATAGACGCCGGCGTAGACGACGCTGAAAGGCGTTTTGGTGATCTGTTTGACGACGAAGACACAGATGGCCATGGGGGGAAGGACAACACCGAGCATGACCGTTATGCCGATGAGGATGCCGAACCACATTGGGTTGTATCCGAGCTTGAGGATCGCGGGGTAGAAAATGGGCGTCGCCAGGATCATGAAGGCGAGGTCGTCGATAAAAGAGCCGCCGATGAGGTAGATGAGGGCGATGAAGACGACGATGACCCAGGAGGGCATGTTGAGGCTCACGATCCAGTCCGCTGCGACCATGGGTATGGTCGTGACGGCGATGAAATGACCAAGGACGGTGGAGCCGGCGATGAGCATGAGGACCATGGTGGCGGTCCTGATTGCTTCAGCGACAGACTTGATGTAACCCTTTATGTTGAGATCGCGCATGGCGAAGGTCATGACGAGGACGAGGAAGGTGCCGACACTGCCCGCTTCCGTGGGAGTGAAGACGCCGCCGAGGATGCCGCCGATGACGAGGACGAAAATGACAAGGACCATGATGACCTGCGGGATGGTCTTGAGACGCTCGCCCCAGGTGGCCTTGGGGCTTTTCGGGCCGATCGTCGGGTTCATCCTGCACCAACCGTAA
The DNA here is from genome assembly GCA_002067555.1 of Syntrophorhabdus sp. PtaB.Bin184. Lineage (GTDB taxonomy): Bacteria > Desulfobacterota > Syntrophorhabdia > Syntrophorhabdales > Syntrophorhabdaceae > Delta-02. The sequence goes on along the minus strand of MVQQ01000224.1, from coordinate 10,824 downwards.
ATGACGGCTATGAACAACGCAGCGATGATGAGCCCGGGGACGATGCCGGCGAGGAAGAGCCTGCCGATCGATTGGTCCGTGATGATGCCGTAGAGGATGAGCGTCACGCTCGGAGGAAGGAGTATGCCGAGAGTTCCGACAGTCGCGACGATGCCGGTGGAGAGCCTCTTGTCATACCCGAAACGGTCCATCTCAGGGACGGCAACACTGGCAAAGGTTGCCGACGTGGCCGGCGAGGAACCACAGATGGCCTTGAACACCGTGGCGCCGCCAACGGTCGCCATGGCAAGGCCGCCGGGGATGTGGCCGATGAACTTGTGGGCTGCATCGAAGAGGCGCTTCGCTATCCCTGAGTTGAAGGCCACCTGTCCCATAAGGACAAAAAGCGGTATGACGGTGAAGCTGTACGAGTTAAGGACATCGTACATGTCCTTCGCAAGCAGATTGAACGCGGCATCAACGGAGATAAGGTAGCCGAAGCCGAGAAACCCCATTATCACCATGGCGAAACCGAGCTCGATGCCGGTGAGGAAAAGAAAAAGGACTATGATCAGCCCAACAATACCTACGGTTATGGGATCACTCATATTGGCCTCCAAAGATCTTGAATAGGTCGCAGATCAGGACCAGGCACTGTATGAAGCAGCATATGGCCATCCCGTATGCGATGGGGTAAAAGGGGATCTGCCGGGTCAGTGAGACCTCTCCTGATACGTAGAGATCGTGACCGTACTTGAGGAGGTTGTAACCGATGAGGTAAAAAAGGCCGATACCTCCGAGACGGGTGATAACGTTGACTACGCCCTGCCCTACCTTGTTGAATTTCTGGACGAAGAAATCGACAAAGATGTGGCCTCTCATCCACGAGGTGATAGGGATGGAAAAACCGATGGCTATCGCCCCGCCGAAGCCGACCATCTCAAAGGTGCCGATGATGGGCCTGTCGAAGAAATAACGAAGGAAGACGTCACACACCGTGAGCAGCATGATAGCGGTCAGGCTGGCCCCGGCAATGACGCTCATCCACCTACTGAGCTTTTCAGTGATCCAAAGTATGGCTCCCATTGCTCCTCCTAACTATACTATTGTGTTGTTTCTTGTACCCCTGGATATATTATGGCATCTTAAGGCATCCCGGCGAGCAATGTCAAGTGAAAAAAGTTACAACCTAACCCGTTGGAATCGTTGACCTTTAAAGGGTTTTGTACCCCAGTTCGCCGGGGGTGCAGACCATAACATTGTGAAAGAACAGGACAAAGCGTATATTGGAGGGATGAAAGCAACCACCGATGGTACGACAAAGCCCTTGTGAACGCAGCTTCTCCACGACGTGCCGCCGAAGGGGTCTTTGATATTCGAGGCGAAAGATGGTAATACCTTGTGCATGGAGATAGGGTGTGCAATACTGGCGGGGGGAAGAAGCATGCGGATGGGGCGCGACAAGGCGACGGCCGATTTCCGCGGTGCCCCGCTTATCAGGCAGGTCTTCGACACCATGCGGCAGGTCTTCAAGGATATCGTTATCATCTCCTCGGTCCACAAGGCCATCGAAGGGGTCGAGGCCCCGGTGATACGCGATCTTCTCCCCGTGCAAAGTCCCATGGTGGGCATCGCAACGGCGCTTATCCATTCCGCGCGGCCCCGTGTCTTCGTCGTCGCCTGTGACATGCCCCTGATTTGCGTCGAGGCCATTCGGTGCCTTGTCGATGAAGCGCAGGGAGAGGACGTGACCATTCCCATGGCCGAAGGCTACTACCAGCCGCTTCACGCCATATACGGACGCGCATGCCTCGCGCCCCTCTTGAGGCTCATAGGCCTTAACCGGCTCAAGGTTTCCGATGTCCTGCCCTACGTAATAGTGAAAGCCGTCAAAGACCGCCCGTGTTTCTATACCCCCGGTGGGACCCTCATCTTTTCCAATGTCAACACCCCGGAGGAGCTTGCCAATGTCAACAACGGCGGGGCCTGACATGGCCGGGAGCGGCGAAGTGACGATGCGGGACATGAGCATGGGCGACATCGACGCTGTCCTGGAAATAGAAAAGGTTTCCTTCGTCGCACCCTGGACACGGGGAATGTTCGAAGAGACCCTCGCGTCGCCTGTTGGCATGAGCCTCGTCGCCGAGGAGGAAGGGCGGATCGTCGGGTATCTCGTCTTTTATTTCGCGGCGAGTGAGATACACGTCATGAACATAGCCGTTAAGCAGGACCGGCGAGGACTGGGCCTCGCGTCCTGGATGATGTCCCGCGTCATGGACCTTGGGCGGAGGAATTCCATGGAGACCTGCTTTCTCGAGGTGAGGGAGAGCAACGTGCCTGCCCGGGGGCTCTACGAGAAGCTCGGCTTCAGGCAGATCGGCAGGCGCAAGGGGTACTACCGGGAGACCGGCGAGGACGCCATCGTGATGGAGCTCGTTCTGAACGACGCCACTTGAAACGCGGCAGAGCAAAGACCGTACCTGTGCGGCCCGGACCCATATCCTCGACCCCGTCCCCCGCATGATTTGAGTTGCGCCCCGCAGGCCTTACAGGTTACAATCGCTTACCGAAGACACCGCCCCTATATATAATAATGGTATATCTACCGGGGACCAGAGGGAAGCCATGGATGACATTCCGGGAAAGATCACGGGGAACGATTGCGTGACCGGCGCGTACCGCCGCCTGACCGTGGGGCTCACGAGACCCCTGGGCAGGGTGTCGCCCGGCCAGTTCGTCATGGTGAAGGTGCCGGACCGGGACATATTCCTGCGCAGGCCCTTCAGTATCTACGACTCCCGGGGAAGAGCACTGACCATCATGTACCGTGTCGTCGGCAGAGGCACCGACGCCCTGAGCGCCGCCGTCCGGGGTACGCCTCTCATGGTCCTCGGCCCCTTGGGCCGCGGTTTCACGCCGGGGAAGGGCAATACCCCCATCGTGGTCGCCGGAGGCATCGGGTATGCCGGCGTCAGAATGCTCCTCAAGCGGTTGGGTGACAGGGCCACCCTCTTCTTCGGGGTTACCGGGAAGGACGAACTGCGGCTGGCGGACGATCTGAAAGACACGAGGGTCCTCGCCTCGACCATGGACGGATCCAGCGGATTCGCGGGTGATGTGGTGAGCCTTCTCGGGAGGTATCTGGATGACTACCGGGGGAAGAGGCCGGAGGTCTTCGCCTGCGGCCCTTCGGGGATGGTAAAGAGCCTCAAGGCCCTCCTGGAACCCGGAAGGATCCCCTGCCAGGTTTCCGTTGAAGAAAGAATGGCCTGCGGTATGGGCCTGTGTTTCGGCTGCGTCGTCGCCACCAGGGACGAGGCGAACCCCTACAAGCGGGTGTGCAAGGAAGGGCCGGTATTCAGCCTATGGGATCTCTCGCTGTAAACCTTTTCGGCAAGAAGCTCAAAAACCCCGTCATGAACGCGTCGGGCACGCTGGGCTATGGCGTCGAGGTGGAGCCTCTCTGGGCAGTGGAGACCATGGGGGCCTACGTGACGAAGGGGCTCTCCGCGGCACCCCACCACGGGAACCCGACACCCCGCGTCTGGGAGGAACGTTGCGGGATGCTGAACTCCATCGGCCTGCAGAACGTGGGCGTCCACCGTTTCTTCTCGCACTACTTTCCCTTCTTCGTGGAGAGGCGGTGCCCCGTCATCGTCAACTTCTTCGGCTTCAGCGAAGAGGAGTATCTCTCCTGCGCGAGGAGCATAGAACCGCACGATCTCGTCGTGGCGCTGGAGATGAACCTTTCCTGCCCCAATATCAAGAAGGGCGGCATCGGCTTCGGGAAGGAGGCCTCGACGGTCCACGCCATCGTGCGTTCCGTGCGGGAGGTTACGAAGATACCCCTTATCGCGAAACTGACACCGGAAGTGAAGAACATCGTGGAGATCGCGCGCGCCGCCTATGAGGGGGGAGCGGACGGGTTGACGCTCATAAACACGATGCCCGCGGCCGTGGTCGACGTGAAGGAACGCAGGGTTTCCCTGAAGGGCGGCTTTTCCGGCCCCCTCTTGAAGCCTGTTGCCTTGCGCGCCGTCCACGAATGCTCGCAGGCTGTCCCCATACCCATCATCGGCGTGGGGGGGACCGCCACGTTCGTGGATCCCTTCGCCATGCCGAAGATCATCGCGGAACTCGGTTCCTGGCTCGATGCGTCGGGCCTCGCCGACATATCCGCCATCGTGGGGGCGGCCCATGGGTAAGGACAGTCCGCGAGGCGATCCCCATCATGGCGCGGGCGAAGAAAGAACCGCACGGATCATCCACGAGATAGCGGAAGGCTCGGGCGTTCCCCATCTCATCGCGCGCATCCTCGTTGCCCGGGGAGTGAGGACTCCGGACGAGGCCCATGTTTTCCTGAGGCCCCGGCTCGCCGATCTGTCGGATCCTTTCCTCCTTCCCGATATGGACAGAGGGGTCACGCGGCTCATCGAGGCGGTGGCCAGGGGGGAGCGCATCTGCATATGGGGCGATTACGATGCGGACGGTATCTCCAGCCTTGCGCTTATGTCGAATTTTCTGACCCGCCTCGAGGTCGTGCCCGTCATCCACATACCTACCCGTGAGGAGGGATACGGACTTCACGTCGACAAGGTGGAAGACCTCGCGAAAGAAGGTGTGAGCCTTATCGTCTCCCTTGACTGCGGTTCCTCCAATGGCGCGGAGATAGCCCATGCCCGCAGCCTGGGCATGGATACCATCGTGATAGACCACCACGAGATGGGTTCAGAGGTTCCCCCGGCGGTGGCCGTCATAAACCCCAAGCGCCAGGACTCCCGGTTTCCCACGAGAGACCTCGCCGCGTGCGGTGTCACCTTCTTTTTTCTCCTCGGTCTGCGCCGCGTGATGCACGGAAAAGGGCTCATCCCGGCGCATATCAACCTGAAGAGGGAACTCGACCTCGTAACCGTGGGGACCGTGGGCGATATGGTGCCGCTCACGGGAGACAACAGGATACTCGTACGCCACGGCATGGAGGTCATGAATACGAAGCCGCGGGCATGGCTCAAATCGATGCTCGACAGCAGGGTCATTTCGAAGGGACTTGTCAACGAATTTGCCCTCGGTTTCATCATCATTCCCCGGATCAACGCCGCCGGCAGGGTCGCGAGCCCGCATCCGGCCCTCGATTTCCTGGTTGCCAGAGAGACGGGATCGGCGCTGAACCTTCTGGCGCACCTCCAGAAGCTGAACAGCTTGAGACAGCAGCGGGAGAAGAAGATCCATGAGGAGATCGTCACCTCCCTGAGCCGCGAGGGCTTTTCGGGCAGAAGGACGATCGTCGTCTTCGACGAGAAATGGCACGCCGGTGTTCTGGGTATCGTAGCCCAGAAGCTGACGGAGCAGTTCGAGAGACCGGCCATCGTCATCACCAGGGTGAACGGCGTTTGGAAGGGTTCGGGCAGAGGAGGCGAGGGCATGGACCTCTTCGAGGCCATACGCTCCACATCGTCCCTTCTCCTGAAGTACGGCGGCCACAAGTACGCCTGCGGCATATCCCTCAAGGAGGAGAACCTTGCCCTCTTTGCCGAGGCGTTCGAAAAGGCGGTCGAGGGAAGCATCACCCCGCGCAGGCGCACAGTGCACGTTGACACCGCCGCGGGATTCGACGAACTGACGGCGGAGGTCATGGAGAGACTCGAAGACCTCGGCCCCTTCGGGATCGGCAACCCCCGCCCGAACCTTTCCTTCGAGGTTGCGGGCATCTCCGTCGCGCCAAAGGGATACACGAAGGTGACCGACGGGGACAACAGGATCTGGGATGGTTTCTACGCAACGAAGGGTGCCCTCCAGCGCGAAGGGGGCGCGAGGATAATCGCCTCGCCCGTCATCAAGATGAGAATGGGTGAGCGCTTCATACACCTCAATATAAAAGAAGTGGAATAGAAAAGCCGTTTTAGGTTTTACGTTTTACGTGTCAGGCAAAGACAGGAAAAACGGCGTCCGCCTTTTCTCCTTTTAACTTAAAACTTAACACTTAAAACTTAAAACGGTTTCTACGGTTGTAAGGGTTGTCCAAATAGTGTATATATATGCAACGATGCGTTTTGTACTTGCCCTTTCCTTCCTGGCTTCCCTTTTCCTCGCACCTCTTGCCCTTTACGCTCAGGGGGAGAACGTCGGCATAACGGCGGCGTCCTACATACTCGTCGAGAAGGACACCTTCCGGATCGTGACGGGCAGGGATTACCACCGCAGGCTTCCGCCCGCAAGCACGACCAAGGTGATGACCACGCTCGTTGCCATGGAACGCCTCAGCGGCGACGAGATCGTCGTCCCCGACAAGCAGGTCCTCCGGATATCCCCGTCCAAGATGAACCTCGTTCCCGGAAAGAAATATCGTTCCGAGGACCTCATGAAAGGGGCGATGGTGAAATCGGCCAACGATGCGGCATATGCCCTCGCGGCCTATGTCAGCGGCTCCGAAGATGCCTTCGCCCGACTGATGACCCAGCGGGCGCGGGAGATCGGCGCCATCGACACGAACTTCGAGAATGCCTCGGGCCTGCCTTCGGACAACCAGTACAGCACCCCCTACGACCTCGCCCTCATTTTCCGGCATGCCATGGCCAACGAACGCTTCATCGAGCTCATCGCGACACGGTACTTTCTTTTCGAGGACTCGACACGCAAGGTGCGCTACAAGAACCACAACAGGCTGCTTTTTTGCTTCGAACCGGCCATCGGCGGGAAAACGGGGTACACCAGGGCGGCGAGGCATTGCTACGTGGGCGCCTTCGAGAAGAACGGCAGGGTCTACATCCTGGCCCTCCTGGGGAGCCGCAACCTCTGGGGCGACACGGTGGAGATACTGAAGACCATATACGACGACGTTCCCACCGATGAAGAGCTGCGCCAGGCGCGGGCTTCCTCGGTCACCCTCTGCTCCACGACCACCACGAAGAAGAAGCCGGTCACCCGCAAGAAGGTCGTCAAGCACCGCGCCGTGAAACCAAAGAAGAAGACAGCAAAGAAACAATGAAAAAACACGCAGCCATTGTCGCGGCGTTTTTCCTCCTTGTCGTGTCCGTTGCCGCCTTTGCCCTTACCAACGAGGAGGAACGCACGTACGGCAAGGAGATTTACCTGGAGATCGCCCGGTCGGCTCCCATCAACAACGATCCCTACATATCGCTCTACCTCAACGACATACGCGCGAGGCTCGAAAGCAGGACGACCATGCCTTTCCCGGTGGTTCTCACCGTGATTGATTCGCCCACCATCGACGCCTTTGCCACGATAGGCGGATACGTCTACATCGCGGCGGGTCTCATCGCCAATTGCGACAACGAGGAAGAGGTTGCCGGCGTCATGGCCCACGAGTTCGCTCATATCAAGAAGCGACACATCGCGAAGAGGATGGAGAAGCAGAAGTACCTCAATGCGACCGTCATCGCGACGATGCTCGCCGCCATGCTCGTCGGCGATTCGGCACGCGAGGCCGTCCTCGTGACCGGAATGGGCACGGCGCAATCGATGGCCCTGAGGTACTCCCGCGAGGACGAGGACGAGGCGGACCGCGAAGGTTCGATTCTTGCCAACGAGGCAGGCTACGGAGGTCTCGGCATCGCGGACTTTCTCCGGAAGCTCCGGTCCGGCGGGGGCGACAAGCTCTATCCCCAGTATCTTCTCACACACCCCTACCACGAGAGTCGTATCATCAATCTCGAAAAGATGTGGACGAGGAAGCCCCCTTCCGTGGACACCTCTCTCTTTCCCTACGTAATCGCGCGCGCTCAGGTCGTGCAGGCCTATCGTTCCCGGGGCCTTGCAGACGATATCTGGGTCAGGCGGTACGGCCGGGACAGCAAGGACCCCGTCGCGGCATACGGCGCGGCGCTCTACCACTCCCTGAAGGGTAATTTCGAAGAGGCGCTGCGGATCGCCCGGACCATCAACTCTCCTTACAGGAATGTCTTTTTGGGAGAGATCTGCGTCACCGCCAGCAGGTTTCCCGAGGCCGCCGGGGCGCTTAAGGGCACGCCGGATAAGGTGGGACGCTACTACCTCGCCCGGGCATATGAGGGCATGGGAAAAAGCGACCTGGCCGTAGGTACCTACCAGTCTCTTATCCCCTATGCTCCCTCCTATCCAGAGATATACTATCGCCTGGGCATGATTGAGGGCAGGACGGGCAACGAGGCCGCGGGCCATGCCAATCTCGGTCGGTACTACATGTACAAAGGGAACTACATGCTGGCGAAAACGAATTTCGAAAAGGCCATTTCCCGCTACGGCATCAACTCCCGCGAGAGCGCGGAACTCATGAGGCTCTTGGACAGCCTGGAAGAGAAGAAGAAGTAGAGTGAGGGATCACGGGGCAGGATTGAGGAGTAACCCTCTTTCTCTCAATCCCCGCATTTGGTTATCCCGACGACGATTCCGGCAAGAGACTCGATATCCACCTTATCGACGCGGGTTCTCAGCGAGATATTCCTTCCCCTGGGGTGCCAGACAGCGGGGTCGAAGCCGGTGAAGATGGTTATCGTGGTGAGGCCCGATGCGCCGGCAAGGTGGGCCATGCCGGAATCGTTGGAGACGAAGACGCCTCCGCTGCCGAAGAACTCCTTCACGTCGGCGAGGTCCTGGAAGAAAAGGGACCCCTTAAGGGAGAGCGACAGCTCCGGCGGCCGCATCAGACAGACGTCAACGCCGGCCTCTCCGAGCATCTGCCGAAGGGCCACGAAGTTCTCTACCGGCCACTTGTCCTTTGAAAGACCCTCCTCGGGGTAGAGGATGACCCGCCGCGCCCCTTTCGGAACTATCTCCTTCCTTGCCGGTTCTATCCGCACGGCAGAGAGCTGCCGCAACTGGTAATCTTCAATGTGCACCGCTTCCCCGGCAGCGGCGGTCCCGTCGTTGAGGGGACGCGAGTCGAAGGCACCATCGGGATACATCTCGATGAATACCGGCTCCCCGGTGGAATGCGCCTTCCAGCGCGCGCGGATCGAACCGTTCCTGTCCTTGCCGATGAAAACGATCCGTCCCCAGCGCGGCCCCGTGAGCTTCTCGGAGAAAAGGTACAGCCAGTGCCGTGATTCAACCCCGTGCGTCCTTGCAAAATAGCTCCGAAAGATGTCAAGAAAGCGCCTGTTGCCCAGGCCCACCAGTCGGTCCCCGAAATGCCTCCGAAGCGAGAGGAAGATGGATTCCGAGAGGCAGACATCGCCGAGGCCGCCGAGGTGGACGACAAGGACCTCATCCCCGGTCGACAGTCCTGCAAGGGGTTGTGATCCGGTGTCCCGCATACCGCTATCCGACCGTCCTTATAGTGATGGGGTGCATATCGGGAATGATCGTGTCGCGTCCCATGGGATGTGCATCATTGTACCGGAAAAAGAGGGTGCAGTTAAAGAAAAAGATCGCGCGAGGCGGGTGAGTCAGACCCGCCCCGCGCTTGAACGTGCTCTTCGCACGTGGGGGTAGTCGCAGTACAGTCATCGAATAGTGCAGACACCTGGCCTCCCGGAGGGTCGATCTCACGGGGAACGGCACCGAACTGCCCCGCCGCGCTTTTTCACGTGCGGGCACCCGATCCGTCGCCACCGCGGACGTACGCGGAGAGGACATTGCCTGGTTTTTGGTTTGGTAACTAATAACCATATCTTCCGCGACCAAGTCAACTGCAAAGAATGAAATCACTAGATGACATTATCATTTATCTAGTGAAACGAATTCTGTTGCAACTCTGGCCGCCACGGCGGTAGAATAGGGAATGACCGTGAAGGGAAGGCAGACACAGTGCCTTTGGTCATACGCAAGACATCATTCAGATATGCATAATGAAGGAGGAAGAAAATGAAAAAAGATCTTGGCCGCAGGGACTTTCTCAAATTAGGCGCCATCGGCGCGGCCGGTGTTGCTGTCGGACTTGCATCAAGAGCTGAGGCGGAACCCATCGCCGTCAACCCGAAGAAGATGAAATGGGACGAGACGGCGGACGTCGTCATCATAGGGACCGGCCTGTCGGGTCTTGTCGCCGCCATCGAGGCCCACGACGCCGGAGCGAAAGTCCTCATCATCGACAAGGCGCCGAAGGAGTTCGAGGGGGGGAACAGCCGCATCTCGGGCAACCTCTGGCTCTGCAACAACGATCTGGAGAAATCCTTTGCTTATTACAAAGCCATGGACCAGGGCCACACCTCCGACGAGGTGATCCGGTTCGTCGCCGCGGAGACGATGAAGACGAACGAGTACCTGAAGAAGTTCGGCGTGAAACCCCTGAAGTTCACGGCCCGCGCCTTCGCGCCGGAGCATCCCACTTTGCCCGGGGCCGACAGCATCGAGATGTTCGCGGACAACGGGACCATCGGAAAAGGGATCATGTGGGGCAAGATCCGCAAGGCCGTTGACGACCGCAAGATAAAGGTCATTTACGAGACGCCCGCGCATGAGCTCATCCAGTCCCCGAGCCGCGAGGTCATTGGCGTCATGGCGAGCCGCAATGGCAAGAGGATCAACATCAAGGCGGCAAAGGCTGTCATCGTCGCCTGCGGCGGTTTCGAGTTCAATGACGAGATGAACAAGCAGATGATCCCGGGCAAACAGCTTTACAAGGGGAGCATCTACAACACGGGGGACGGCGTTAAGATGACCCAGTACGCGGGCTGCCAGATGTGGCACAATCATGTCTTCCTCGGTCAATACGACACCATCGAATGCAAGGGCATGAAGTATCCTGCCATCCTGAGACCGAAGGGCGACAATTACCTGTGGCTGAACAAGAAGGGCGAGCGGTTCATGGACGAGAAACGTCCCGCCCGGCATGGGTTCGGCCACCGCGAATACGCGATCTGGTTCGACGGCCTCACGGGCGAGTTCACGAACCTTCCCTGCTATGCC
>MVQQ01000223.1 GCA_002067555.1 Syntrophorhabdus sp. PtaB.Bin184 | reverse complement strand
CAGGTCGTGCTCGGAGCATTCGGCAAGGTTGACCAGCCGATGAAATCGTGCCCGCCCTATCTCCCCCATGTGCTCGATCTCTACGAGGGGATCATGGAGGACGAAGCCCGTAAGCTCTACCAGGGCCCGAGCTGCTCGCTCCAGGAAGCCCTCACAAGGCAGGACCTCTTTGTCAATCAATGGGTGGCCACCTGCGCGCTCGAGATCATGTGGACAATGTTCAGGCGCGGGCAGATAATGGTGCACGGCGCCTTTGTTAACCTCAGCACCATGACGGTCCGGCCCCTGCCGGTGAATCCCGCCGTCTGGGAATCGATGGGCTGGAAACCGCGGAAACCCAGGAAAGAATCCCATCGCAAAGCAGCATGACGAATATCATGACTTCAGGGGTGGCTTTGGCCACCCTTTTTTTATGGAAATCACGGTTGCTCGACAGTTTCGGGACCGCGTGTAGGAAACAGTGTGAACAAGCTGGTCTTTGTTGGCCCGGCAAGACCTGTCCCATGCGCCAATTGCAAGATTAATACAGATCTTAGATATAATGTTTGAATGGCAGGATTTCGTTTTCCCTTTCAGGCCCGGCTGTAAGGATTTCGCCAATAGAGTTGGCGAATCTCAGTGTAACAGGCAACCCGTCCGCTATGAGGCACGAATTATAATTCAGTTTTGTAAGAGACATTATGTCGCGGCACACACTCTTAATATCGCCTATGCCCCGTGCAATCTCGATGCTCAACGGATTGGGAGTCTCCAACCCGAGAACCGTCCGGATTCTTGGTATATAGCCCCTCGTCCAGAGGAAGGCTTTGCTTTCGTCTAGAATAAGTGCTGACCCTCGCGGAATCGGAAAAGACAGATCCCGGTAAAGCTTGACTCCGGATTGGTCTGTTATCCTGATGCCAATAATCCTGCTCTTGTCTTTCGCGGCTTCAGAAAACCCGCTCCATTCGTCTTCATCGAAATACGTCCTGGCATGTATGAAGACTTCTTCGGGATACTGGTGGTTGTGGTCTTTTTGCTTGAAGGTTTCCAACGCCTTCGATATCAATTGGAGCGCATCGTCTCTGGACAAATGGAACTGCTTGGTCTCTGGGTTGTACCAGGGCCCTATGTTTCCCCGAAATACCAACCCGTCGCCCGAATTCAGGAACATCTGAGCAGCACAGCACGCGTTCCTATTTGTTTCTTCGGTATCTATTTTCTTGAATACGAGTCCGAGATACGAGACCCTTTCGCGGGCGTCCGCCAGGACCCATGGCAGGCCGCCGGACTTGTAGTAAAGTGATGTTGATATGTTCCACGCCTTGGCCGTATCGAATTTTTCTTCCGCCTTAATCTGCGACGCTGACGTCCACAGTTCATGATAGGCTATTTTGGACTCGCGTACTATCTGGGTGACGATCTTCTCCGTAAGCAACTTGGCCTTCAGCTGGTTATGGAAATGCACTTCGTACAAGTAAGCATCTTTGAGTCTGTTCAGTTCCTCGAAGAGAAAGGGTAGTTTCGGGCTTCGGTCTTCTTTTCTCAAACCGATTCTTACGTTGGTTTTCGAGGGTGCAGCCTTGGACTTCGGCCGGCCGTGAACGTATACAGACTCAGGTATTATCACAAACCAGACCGGAACCAGCATCTCTTCTTCCCTTTGGTATTGGAGCAGTCGGTCCGCGTATAAGTTGACCAGATTGTAAACACGTTGATGACCGTCAGTGTAATGAATGTATTTGTTGATGTCCTGGTCTGGAACGTCGATTTCTTTGATGTTGTTGAAATTTACGGAAATATTGAATGCGGCCTCGAGACCCGGAAAATATGGTCGTGCGACATCGGGCTCCACTCCGAACATGGGTTCGTGAATTGTCTTGAGATATGTAAGCAGTCTTCTCCTTGGGCTTTCGGGTCCGATAATACCGACGTTGATCTGTCCTTCTATCTTATCCCGGGAAAAGGGCCCAAACAGTGTGATCCCGTCTCGCGGGTCGGCCATTGGCTGATTGTACCCAAAGACGATCCTTGGCTCGCTAAGGTGAATCAGCTCCCCTATCTTCGCCTGCGTCATCCGGCTCGTTCCGTTCGTCATCCTGCGCATCTTCGTATTCCTCGTACTGGCTCATCAAATCAAGACGCGAGCTATCCGCTGGTTCATTGTACCCGAAGTCTGCCCATACCTGTTCAGTAAGATACGGCATTGTCAAGGTATGGTTTTCGTTAAGTTTAATGGCTATCGTTCCCTTTTCACCCGGAAGGCTACTCAGGAATGCGAGCAGCATGTCTCTCCACTCAGCATTAAAGAACAGACGCCCCTTGCTTCTGCGATGTGCGTGAATCTTGTCCTTGTCTTCCCAAACGTTGTAGCTGTCCCGTGTGAAGACGAGATGTGTTCTCAATCTGTATGCTGGCTGCGGCGCAAGAAGGATATCGGCGGAAACGGCAAAGTGCCAAAAGTCATTGAAGTATCTGCCCACCAGCTGCTTTACTTTCTTTTTCTTTCGGTAAGGATATTTGAACGAGATCTTCGTCTTCTTAGGATCTCCGCGGTAGAAATAAGCTAACCGCTTGTTGGCGAATTCGTACCAGCCAAGTCCTGCTTGTTTCATCAAAAGATGGAAAGTCCTGCGCAGGAGGCTTTTGAAGCAATTCGAGGCGTCTTGATGAGTCGGAAAAGTGCGGGATTCGAATCCTTTTAGTACGTCGTCGACGTTGATTTCATGGACGTCCATCGGCGTCAACTTTATTTTCTGGTCGTCCACCGTGATTTCACTCGGGATTCTGGAACTGAAACTGGCCAGGATATTGTTCGTTTTACAAATAGGGAATTCACACGGTTCTCGGTGAATTTGACTTGCAGGGTTTTCCTTCAAAAACCGGTAGATAAAGAACTTGGTCGGCAGCGACGAAATAAACCAAATATTGGAATAGTAGAGTTCCCGGCGGGGGATGATACCGTCCTGCGCTACGTACTGATTCTCATACCAATCCGCGAAACCGCGGTCGACTGATTCATCGGGCTTCACAATCGAGTCTTTGACCAGTTTCGTAACAAGATCTCGCAACCCATGAGCCCAATTATCCGAAAAGGCTATATGTCCGAATCTGTTTGATCCTATAAACAGATCGTGGGGAGCTGTTTTGTCGATATTTAGGAGAAGAATGAAATCCAGAAGTTCTTGATTCTGCTTCCGCACGCTCTCTGCCAGGTTAAATTCTTTGGAAACTCCGTCCTTCAGTCGACCCGGCTCTCTATTTACGCAGATGTTCCAGGAATAGACGAGTAAGAACTTGACTGCGCGAGTTCTTATCGTCCGGTCGATCTCCTCCCAGAATTTCTCATTGCCCAACAATTCGCCCTTGTCGATCCAAACCTTGTAGCCTAAGAGTTGAAGGCGGGATGCCAGCCAAATACTAAAATCGTTATCTTCCGGAGTGGCGTGTGATATGAAGATCGTATCTCTCATGGGACCATATTGGAGCAACAATCAGTCGCGCTTCCCCCCGGTATGGCTGTGCATGGCTCCTTCAGCAAATCAGCGAGAACAGAGCCAGGTTGCCTATTTCTTATCTGTACTGCTGGTGGAACTGGATGGGACGCCGGAGCCGCCTTGTGGTGGTTTCGTTGTATCTATGTTGCCCGTGGTTGCCTGATAACCCAAGTCTCCCGGAGCAGGCTGGTATCCCCTTTTTAAAGGTTGTTCTCCATAGTTCATAGGCTGATGCCCGTCTTTCACTCCAACGTCTTTCTTTTCTGCTGCCATCTGAAACCTCCTTGGTTTATGGGACGAAGAACTCTACCGCGACAATCTCTTCACCGGTAATAATTATGCCTTTGGATCGTTCAACGGGCTCTATGAATGCTCCTTTGTCATCAAGGCGCCAGACTTGCTCCAGGTAAATCTGTTCCTTACTCGGATAGGACGAAGCAAAAGACCTCGTATCATAGATGCCACCAATTCTCTGTCCGCTTTTCAGATGAACGATGGTCCAAAAGGACTCCTTTTTCCCGAACACATAATCCCACGGTTTGAGAACTGGGTGCATTACGTGCTTGGCAATGAAACGAAAAGAGAATAGCCTGAGAAAGGCAAAGGGCCATATGATAGGCGCCACGAACATGATCATGAAAGTAAGAGCGTAGTACCAGAACTTGTGATTGCTGTAAAATTCCAGAGAATTGATGAGAAAAATGACCCACGAGAATGCAGCGAAGTTTATTGCACCGTAGGCAACGGCCTCCAAAAGGTCCTTGGAGAAATCGTGCCGGTCTCCGGCCACCATAAGATTATAGACTTTCATGGAAATGAAACCAGGAACGAAAAATACAAAGAATAGCCTGAGCTTGTCCGTGGCGAATATTTCCAAGTTATCTGCCCTTAGTTATACAATGACCAGCAGATTGCACGCGTCGATCCTCACA
This sequence comes from Syntrophorhabdus sp. PtaB.Bin184, assembly GCA_002067555.1. Lineage (GTDB taxonomy): Bacteria > Desulfobacterota > Syntrophorhabdia > Syntrophorhabdales > Syntrophorhabdaceae > Delta-02. The sequence goes on along the minus strand of MVQQ01000223.1, from coordinate 8,873 downwards.
TGGTTTTTCTATTTTGTTTGATGACGTGCGGCCCGAGCAAACCGGCAGCCCTTTGTCGTGATTCGCTGTAGCCTATGGTTATCACCGTTTACCGATCCCCCCGTGACTGACGATCACTGAATTCATTGCTGAGAATATAAAAAACAGCTTTGGTTATGACGTCATACTCTTTTGCTAATGAGGGTATGATGTCCAGTCCCCACAGGTCCTTGAGCGTATTGACTCCTTCAGGAAGTTGTTTGGATATCGTATGGATCTGGTCCCGTGATAGAAACGATTTGGCGACAGCTTCACCAATGGCAATCCGAACCTTTCGTCCATCAAGTTGAAATTCGACGTAGGTGGAATAGCGGTCGCCAAACGAGAAGAACTTGTGCTTGATGAATCTATGAAGCCTTTTCGAATAGACTTCCCCTCTCCTTGTTATTTCGTAATAATTCTCATATCCGATCAATCCGACACGCTCTGTAGAAGGGCTTCCTTGCACTTCGGTCATATCCGCTCTTGTGACGTTTAGTCTGTTTAAGGCCCTTCTATACTTGTTGGGTTTTGCCATTGTTTCTTTCCTAAACAGGCTCGACGGGCATCCCATCGTGCAGGTCCCCACCTATTCATTACCATCGGGAGTTGCGTATTTCAAGAAAAACAGACGGATATGAAAAACAGACGGATAGGAGCCTCCCCTTCACGGGCTGAAGGTCGCGTTCCTATCCGGCCGGCCCCATTTATCCGCATTTTTCCTGCCAAGTTTACGATGAGTTTGTCGGAAAGTTCCGACTTACGTCAAGCCACCGAAAGGTGGCTCAAGCTAAACACTTCGTTCATTTGTCTCCGTTGTTGGCTCCTTTGCCTGCTTTGAGCGCGCGATAGATCTTGTGTGCGTACCCGGCCCTTTTCTCGGCCGACACTCCGTTATAACACCCCACGGCTGCCCAGGTGTAACCGTAACGCCCTATGCATCGGCTCAATATCCACGCCCCCACGTGGACGTTGTAGCAGGCGTCGCCGAGACCCATCCATCTCTCCTGGCCCAGTTCACGGTACCACGACGAGTTTATCTGCATGACGCCGTAATCGAAAGAGCCATTCTTGTTGAAGTTGACAGCGGTGGGGTTGAATCCGCTCTCGGTCTTTGCGATGGCGCGGAGAAGATCGGGCGACATTCCGTATCGTTCTCCGGCCTCATCGAAGCAAAACGCCCCGGCGTAAGGGGGAGTTAGGAATACGAGGACAATCGCGAGAAGAAGATTCCGGACAGGCTGAAGACGCCGAATCGGTTGTTTCATCACTGTCATCGCCGGGGATATTACTTTCCACCTGAATGAAGCGACCTATCGTAAAGGAGTGCCTGACGGCGTTCGCGTGGGGATGGACTGCGGAGATAGGCCAACGGACCGCACGGGCCTTCAGAAAGGCTACCTGAAGGCCCGTGCGCTTAGGCTATTTCTTCTTGGCAGGTTTGGCGGACCCTTTCTTGGCCGCCTTCTGAGGAGCTTTTTTCGGTTCATTGAGGCTGCTGCTTATCACGCTCGACGAGGAGAACTTCACCGCCTTGCGGGCCGGTATCTTGATCTCCTCGCCGGTCCTGGGGTTCCTCCCCGTCCTTGCCTTGCGGGCGATGACGGAGAAAATACCGATCCCCGGAAGGGCCACACGCTGCCCGTTCTTCAAGGACTCCGCGATCATCCCCACAAACGCCGAGTAGACCTGATCCGCCTGTTTCCTGGTGATCCCGCCGGCCTCGGCCAGCTTCGGGACGAATTCCATTTTGCTCATACCCGCCTCCTTATTCGTGGACTCAACTATCGCTTCTCGTTTTATACGCGAGATTGCGAAATCAGGCAAGGGAAAAGGTGACTGCGGCAGAAAGAAACCACGGTGACCTCGCTTCGACCCGCAGCCTTTATGCCCTGCAATCCTCAAGCGACCGCCCACCAATACCCGCCGTCGCGAGTCACCATAGAGGTAATATCACTGCACATCAGTATCTTTCGTAGGAATTTCCGAAAAGACCTCTCTACCATTCGGTAAGAGCAACTTCCTCTTCATCGCGGCGTAACTAAGAGTGGCTTCTCGCAGTGGCGCCGCGCAGATGAAGAAGACAACACATTCAGGAGGATATATGAGCAGGGACACGGTGATTCCTTTTTACCAGGAAGAAATGAACGGCATTGCGACGCAACCGGGAGCGGGACTGTTCCACGGGCGGACTGACTCATGACGCGCGGAGATTTCCCGGAACTGGCACGACAAGCGGGTACGGACCGGGGACGGATCGAGGAGAGCGCAACCCTTGAGGGGCTCGCGCTTCATGGAGAAAGACGGCTCGTCACGAGGGCGGGTGCAATCGCCTTCCTCCAGTGGCAGGCCCTGCGGTTCGATGGCACATGGAATACGGAAGAGCTCGAGGAGTGCGCTTACTGCTTCAAGCCCGTGGACCTGATCTGACAAGATGGAAGGCGTGACGTTCCTTCCTCAAGGAGAAAAAGACTATGGACATCAAGGTATGGAACACCGGCAGGCAATACACCAAACACGGGCAGTGGATCGCGGCAGCCCAGGTGGGGGACACCGTCTACTTCGTTGACATTGATAGAAATATCGAGGGCTGCTACACGGTAAAAAGCCCCGATGTGGCGCTGAGCACGGATGAGCGGCAACGAGAAGTGATGTTGTACTACGACGTCAACAATGACGAACCGATTCCGACATGGACAGAAGAAGGAAAACGAATAAGGGATGCCCTCGTGGCAGCGGCATTGCGCGAGGGGCAGGCCGAAACACCCGGAGCCTGCAGAATGAAGACCTTCGGGGTGTGGTACGTGAAGCCCGGGTTCATGCGCGACTTCCTCATGGGCTACGAACGGCTTCTCAAACATACACCGGAGCTGATACCGACAACATTCGACAAGCTCAGGCAGACCCATGTCCGCCTCGCGATCATAAAGGCGCCGGACGCAGATGAGGTATTCGTGCGGTTGCGGGGAGAATACTGGAGCCCGAATGGCGAAGCGCGAAAACTGATCCGGAGCCTTAAGCTCGGTCATACCAGTATGTCCGTGGGGGACGTGGTCGTGGCCGACAGCAAGATCCTGATCTGCGAGACCGCCGGCTGGGTGACAGTAGGAGACGTGGAAATCGAGGAGGCGGCACTATGAGCACGGCGCCGCACCACTCACCCTGGGGTCCCGTTCAGGACGCCTTTGTGCTCGCGGACGGCATTGTGCAAGTGAGCACGGCGAGCCACGGCGGCATATGGCTTTCCCCGGAACGGCAGAAGGAGCTCCGGTACAAGGAGAATTTTCTCAAGTCCACCGAGTGGTGGGAAGAGGATTGCGACTGGGCCGTGCCCTATGCGTTCTTCTCCCGGGACATTCGAGAACGGGGCGCCGCATGCCGCCTAGAGGACAACCTCAAGATAGCCGTTACCATGATCCGGTGCCTCCACCCCGCATTCCTCCCTCGGCTCAAAGGGCGGCTGAATCTCGAGGGGACGGAGGCATGAGAGACGACGCCATGTGTACGCGTCTGCTTCAACAATTTCAAGGAGTAAACTATGGAGACAAAAGAGCGACACTTTCTATCCAGCGCTCGCAGCAGCAATGAATTCAGCGATGAATCCGTTTACGTCTGTGTCTCACTCACGCCGAAGGCAGCGGAAGACCTTCTGTCTTTAACGGCGTTCGTCAGGCAGTCCAAAGAGAATTCGCTTTTACGCGACATCATCAGCATCGACGTGTCGGACTACCGCCCGAACTGGATCGTCGCTGACTACGACACCCTTTCCGACACGGACCAGGCAACCTTCGATGATTCTCATGACTACTGGGTTGAAGTCCACGAACAGGTCACAGGGGCCGATGACGAGCAATGCTCCCGTTTCGATCTCTATAGAATGACCGTATGGGAGGACGCGGTACGCTGGCAGGCCACGTATAAGAACGCGGATGAGACCCTCGGGACTCACCTTCTTTATCGAACCGACCTCGAACGTATAGCGGCTGGGCTCCCCTTCCATTGGGACCGCTCCGCAGATCCCCTCGGCGCTTCCGCGAAGGCCGGGAAAGAGGCAGCCGCGCAGCCGAGCGATGCCGGGGGGAATGAGCGGACGCTCCCTGAGGCCGTATCGGAGCTCTTAACTTGGTTCGATCGGGATGACTCCGGGAAGATACTGCGCATGCCGTGGACGGTCCTCGACAACGTGCAGAGGACGTTGAAGTCAACGGCCGGGGCGGCCGGGACAGAGCCTTCCTTGCAATGGTCCGAGGCCGACAGGTACCGCGTTGTGTGGGAGATCGACCTTTACGCCGAGACCCCGGAGGAAGCGGCCAAGGAGGCTGTAAGAATACAACAGAAACCTGACAGTATCGCTCACGTCTTCACGGTGATCGACAGAAAGGGGGAAGCGGTCAACGTAGACCTCAACGAAGGAAAAGCACAGGAGGTTGAGCCATGAAAGCAATAGCACCTAATAACCTGGAGATCACCGGGACCCTGGAGGTTGTCCGGGGAAGAGGCCTGATCACCTTTTGCGGACCTGACGAAGAAGGAGAAGAAACGGAAGGTCATCTTTCCTTCAATCTCGATGGAGAAACAGAGATGTTTTGGGAGGAACAGAGGACGGCGCGGACAGAAGAAGGCCTCTGCGTGTTCCTCGACGAAGACGGCGGTGAATGGACGGAAAAGGATATCACCCTCGTTCCCGATTGCTTCGGCTCGTATGAACGAAACCAGAAAGACCTTGCCGGATCCGCCGAAGGATGCGAGAGCTGCGGTTGCCTGAAACGATGCGAACCTGAAGGGAGGTGAAGCCGTGGAAGATAACTCTTTGGATCATCACACATGTGCCGTGTGCGGGGAGACGGGGCACATGGGGCACCTGCCGCCGGCCGAAAGCGTGCAGCGAAACAATCTGTACGACGTCCACATCTACGCGGTCGTCCGGGTCAAGGTGCCGAACGTCGAAGCCGGTTCCCAGGAAGAGGCCATTCGGAACGCCGATGTAAATCTGTACGGCCTTTTTGATAACCATGCAACGGGCGATGAGATCGAAACCGAGTACGCCGGGGAGCAGGCTTATTACCTCGTCGACGAGGTAGGCGACGAAGAGCATGAGCGAACGCGCTGGCATGACGGTGAGTTCCGCATCGTCGACGACCTCATCCATCACCCCATCCCTTGCACACCGCGTAACGTGGAGACCATGAAAACAGACGTCATCTTTACGATCATAAAAGGCATTATTGAAGGTGAGCTGGAAGCATTCACTGACAGAAGGAAGGCGAAGGAGCGCGCTGATACGATCGCCAAGGCGTGGGGATACGAGGACGCCGGGCACTATCTCGCATGCCTGCATGGCGATCGACAGGCGACTGCCGGTGTCCGGAACCCCATGGACTATGAGCTGCATTGGTTCCGGAGCGTCGATATCCCCGGTGCCCCGTGTGCCGTCGCCTTGAGGTCCATCATCGATATGATCGAGGATGCCATTGACAGGGAGACACACACCGGGCGGATGCCGAACACGGCGCACCTTTTGTCCACGATCCTGGATACAGCCCGGATCGCCCTTTCCGAAAAGGAGGACATAGATGGCAAAGATCACGGTTGAACAGATCACCGAGGCAATCGAGAGCGGGGAGTATATCGGCTTCTGCCTCGGATGCGGGGCGGAGGCTTACGGAGTCGAGCCCGACGCGCGCAGGTATACCTGCGAGGAATGCGGCGCGAAGAAGGTCTACGGCGCCGAGGAACTGCTCTTCATGACAGTGGGTTAGTCAATCAGGGCCGAAGCCTCTTTTCGACAGAGGGCTTCGGCCTTTTTTGTCGCAATCCTATCCCCTCCGCCCGGGGATTTCTGGTTGTCTCTTTCGGCCGGCTGCATCGCACGTCCGGTCGGCCTTTCATCTCCACTTTCCCTGGAGCAATCCTAGTGGACTCCGCGTGAGGTAATACACCCAAAGTTCAGTACCTTCATTAGGCCTTCCGAAAAGATGCCACTATCCGCGGCTTCTCGTCCGTGTCGATGCGTGGCTTTTCTGTATCCAGTCCAAACAAAACAAGAAAGGAGGAGCACCCATGTACGCGGAGATAGAATTGATCGGCCGCCTGACGAGAAAGCCCAACCTGCAGTATTCTCCCACCGGCGTGCCCATATGCACCTTCAGCGTTGCGGTAAACAAGAAAGGCAAGGGCGAGACGGATAACACCGTCACCTACTTCGACATCATCGCCTTCAGAAACAAAGCCGAGCTATGCGCGGAATACCTCGACACGGGCAAACTCGTGTTCGTCAAGGGAGACCCGCAGATACGGAAGTGGGAAGACAGGGAAGGTGGGAAACACAGCAAGTTCGAAATAGTCCTTCAGAAGATTCTGTTCCTCTCGGCAAAACAGAATACGTCAAGACAAAACGTGGACCGGGAGGACGATTTCGTCCACGAGCCGGATGACGATGACATCCCGCTCTAAGGAGATTGCCATGAGAGAAGACATACTGAGAGAACGGTACTTCCGGAAAGACCCCCAGGGGAATATCATCGAGGACTGGCGGGCGCTCTGCGCACGGGTCTCCGAGGCGGTCGCCAAGACTCGCGGGGAGAGAGAAGACTTCTTCACCGTGATGCACGAGTGCCTCTTCCTGCCGAATACCCCTGCCCTCACCAATGCGGGCAGGCCCGACTTCACCTTGTCAGCATGCTTCGTGCTCCCTGTCGAGGATTCGATCGAGGGAATATTCGATGCCGCGAAACAGGCGGCCTTGGTGCACAAGATGGGCGGGGGCACGGGATTCAGCTTTTCTCGACTCCGGCCCGCAGGCGACAAGGTCGGAACTACGAACGGCCTCGCGAGCGGCCCCTGCTCCTTCATGAGGATTTTCAATACCAGCACCGAGGTGATGAAGCAGGGCGGTACTCGTCGCGGCGCCAACATGGGCATGCTCCGGGTCGATCACCCCGATATCCTCGATTTCATCACCCTCAAATCCCGTGACGGGGATCTGGGCAACTTCAACATCTCGGTCGCCGTCACCGATGAGTTCATGGATGCCGTAAAGACGGCCGGGAACTTCACCCTCCGCTTCAACGGAGAGACCAGGAGAACCCTCAGGGCCTGGGAGATATGGGACAAGATCGTGGAGATGGCCTGGCTCAACGGCGAGCCGGGAATCTTCTTCATCGACAGGGCGAACCGCTACAACCCGACGCCCCACGTTGGCGAATTTGAAGCGACGAACCCCTGCGGGGAGCAGATGCTGCTCCCCTACGAAGCGTGTGTGCTCGGTTCCGTGAACCTTGCGAGGATGGTGACGACGGATAACGAGGTCGATTGGGGCCTGCTGCGCTCTGCCGTGAAGACGGCCGTGGCCTTCCTCGACAGCATCATCGACCGCCAGGCTTACCCCCTACCCGAGATAGAAAGGATGCACAAGGGGAACCGGAAGATCGGCCTGGGGGTCATGGGCTGGGCGGACATGTTGATCCGCCTGGGCGTCAGTTATGCCTCCGAACCTGCCATTACCCTCGCGGAAAAGGTGATGTCGTTCATCACAGGAGTGGCGGTACAGGTGTCGGCGGAGCTTGCAAAACAGCACGGACCGTTCCCGAACTGGGAGGGGTCGGCGTGGGCGCCGAACTCACAGGTCCGCAACGCCACCCTTACGACCATGGCCCCTACGGGAAGCATTTCTATTATCGCCGGGGTGAGCAGCGGCATAGAGCCCGTGTTCGATTTCGAGACGGAGCAGAAAAGGGCGGACCGGACTTTTACGGTACGTCACCCATTCTTTGAAGAATGGCGGAAGGCGCACCCGGGAGAAGAACTGCCAGATTACTTCATCAAGGCTGCCGACGTCCCGGTGGAATGGCATATCAGGATGCAGGCGGCCTTTCAGAAGCACACTCATAACGCAATATCGAAAACGGTGATCCTGCCTCACGAGGCGACGAGGGCCGATGTGGAAAAGGCGTTCCTGCTCGCTTACGACCTCGGGTGCAAAGGCCTGACCGTCTACCGCGACGGGAGCCGTAAGAACCAGGTCATCTCCTCCCGGGGCAAGAGAGACCGGGTCGAGCCGGTGGACCTGCCGAAGGTGAGGGACCAGAAGCTGGTCGAGGTCGATACCTCGGAAGGGAGAGTCTTCGTCCATATCACCATGGCGGAGAAGGAACCCCTGGAAGTCTTCATCACCTCACCCGTGGAATCGAAGCACGCGGAAACCTATGAGGCCCTCGCCATGATCATGTCCGACGCCCTCCGGTGCGGCCGGGCGCCCGAAGCACTCCTCAGGCACATCCAGAAGGCCAACATGAAACACGGCAGCGTGGTCTCTCCCACCTACGCCATATTGAGAGCCTTTCGGATGCTCGGCGTCAATGGCTCATCGGACACATGCGAGGAGTGCGGCGGCGTGGTGGTGCTCCAGGAAGGGTGCCGGACGTGCCTGAGCTGCGGCGCGAGCAAGTGCTGACAGGCAACACGAATCCTATTACAAGGAGCGAAAGATGGCCGACAAAGTCGCTGAAAGGACAAACGGAGAGCTTTCCGAGACGGCGCAAAGATACGACAGGCTAAGGAAGAGCATACCCCTCATTCAGAAACCCAACGTCCTTGTGCTCACCCACGGCATCTTGGGTACATTTCCCAAGGAGGTCGCGGTGATTCTCTGGATGGTGAGGAAGTTCGATACGTTCAATGAAGGCAATGATCCCTGGCACGAACACGACTTCGGCGCCCTCGACTACAAAGGAAAAAGCATCTTCTGGAAGATCGACGACCATGGAGGTTACGAGGGCTATGAACTCGTCCTGACCGTGATGCTCGCATCAGAGTACTGAACGTCTCAGGTCCCGCTTATGATGCTTACCATATAA
>MVQQ01000222.1 GCA_002067555.1 Syntrophorhabdus sp. PtaB.Bin184 | reverse complement strand
TCGACAGGGTGGCGGGTGCATCAGGGGTATTGCCTCAGGGGCACAGAGGTGGTAAGTATGTCCATACCACGTGCCAGAGGAGGCGGGAGCCAATAAAAACAGGCCGCCCGAAGGCGGCCTGTTTTTATTGGTCGATCTTCTTGCTATGCCTTGATGATCTCAAAAGAATGCTGGCCGTCTTCGTACGTGATCGGCCGGACCGAAACATCCATGCCCACCTTGATCTCTTCCGCTTTCAGTGCTTTGTCGAGCCGCGCGAAGAGCTTGAGATCGTTGCCGTAATCGACGAGACCCATCGTATAGGGAGCGTCCTTCTCGAAGCCGAAGGGGGCATACATGGCTATTGTGTAGGTTTCCAGGGTGCCCTTTTTCGGCATTTCAAACCAGTCCATGTCTTTGGAAAGGCAGGCTGCGCAATCGGCGCGGGGCGGGAAATACTTTGCTCCACACTGTTTGCATACCGTTCCTTCCACCTTGCCCTCGGCAAGAAGGTCGACGAATTTCGCCGTTTTTGTCATGTTCGTAAAGCTTTTTCTTCCGAATTTATCGAATCCCATCTTAGTCCCTCCCAAAAATTGTGACGTTTCCGTAGAGGCCTACTCCGCCGATATTGTGGTTGAGGCCGATTTGAGGATCTTTGACCTGCATGTTGCCGGCTTCATCCCTGAGCTGAAGGACGATGGTCCGGATCTGCGACCCGCCGGTGGCTCCGATGGGATGACCTTTCGAGAGAAGACCACCGTCCACATTGACGGGAATCCTGCCTTCCTTGTAGGTTGCCTTTTCCCTGATGAGTTGCTTGCCGTCGCCCACAGGTGCGAATCCCAATCCTTCGTAGGCCATGATCTCGGCGATGGTAAAGCAATCGTGGACCTCGGCTACGTCAATATCCTTGGGACCGAGGCCGGCCATCTTGTATGCCTGGTCGGCTGCAATCTTGGCTACGCGAATGCCCTTCGAAAAATCGGGACGCGCTGCCATGTTGACGGCTTCCGATGCAGCACCGATGCCGAGGATCCAGACAGGTTTCTTGGAGAAGATCTTTGCCTTCTCGGCGTTTGCGAGGATGATGCATGATGCGCCATCCGCATTGGCACAGCAATCGCCGACACGAAGGGGTGATGCGACGGGGCCCGCCAGCTTTGCGTCGGGATTCTTGGGATCGAAATCCTCGGGTTTCACACCTTTGCGGTAGACGGCCCTTTCATTGATCTGACCATAGGAAGCCGCCTTCACCCTGACATCCCTCAAGTCGTCGAGGGTCAGGCCGTTCTTTGCCAGATAGGCCTGGGCGTACATGGCGTAATAAGCCGGCATCATGGTACCGAAGGGAGACTCCCACTGGATGTCCGCGCCACGCCCCATTCTTTCCTGGGATTCGGCAGAGGTGATCTCCGACATCTTCTGAAAACCGCAAACGACGACGATGTCGTGGAGGCCGGCCTTGATCATGCTGTAAGCGAGCTTGACACCTACCGTGCTTGACGAGCATACCGTCTCAACGTAGAATGTGGGCTGCGGGATGAGACCCAGGTATTCCGCCAGAACACCCGCCGGCGATCTCTGTTTGTCGTACTCCGGGGCGGAGCAGAATATGGATGCGTCCACGTTCTTGGCAGTGAGGTTTGCGTCCTGCATCGCTTCCCTGTAGGCTTCGAAGGCCAGTTCCCTGATGGAGCCTTCGTAGCCCCTGACAAAGTACGTCTGGCCAACGCCGATAACTGCAACATCTTTTGCCATACATTCCTCCTTGTATTATTGTGTTGTCCTGTTTCTCTGGTACATTATGACGTATCTGCTATGCTCTGCCATGTCCCGCGAAAAGACATGGGTACCATCGTTCTTCGAGACAAAGTAGAGATGATCGACGGGTGCCGGGTTGAGCGCTGCCAGTATGGAGTCCTTTGACGGGGCGCATATCGGTCCCCGGGGATAACCTTTGAACATGTACGTGTTGTACGGTGTGGGGGTGGCAAGATCGACCTTCCGTATGGGAGAGCCGAACCCCTTCGTTCCGTAAATGACCGTGGGATCGCAGTCAAGGGACATGCCCTTCTGTATCCTGTTATGAAAGACGGCGGAAACCAGAGGTCTTTCTTCCCTTACCCCCGATTCCTTCTCGATCATCGAGGCGAGGGTGAGCACCTGGTGTGCGTTCATCCCGAGGGAGGCCATCTTCCGCCTGATGCCTTCGTCATCGAAGAGCCTGAGCGTTCTCAGCGCGATCCCTTCGAAGAACTTCTCCCTGTCGATCTCCTTGCTGTAGAAGTACGTGTTGGAGGAAAGATACCCCTCAAGCGAATCGGCTTCGATGCCCATGCCTTGCAGGTACTTCCCGTCTCTGGAGAGTTCGAGAAATTCCTCTCTCGTCATGATGCCGCTCCTGTGGACTGACTCCGCTATGGTGTATATGTTGTTGCCCTCGATGATCTTGAGGACGTAGATCTTCCGCTTGCCCTGTGCCATCTTCCGTATGATCTCGAACGTGGACATGTGTCTGCTCAGTTCGTACTCGCCGGCCATGAGACGACCCCCGTACATGAAGGATCCGACCATGAAGAGCACTGACGAGCGGATGAGGCCTTCCCTCTTAAGGATGCCCGCTATGTCCGCCACGCCCGTCCCCTGCCTGACGACAACAGACTGTATCGATCGGTCGTTCTCCCTGGGGATGCAAGCGAATATCAGGGTTTGCGAGAGAATGAAGATAACGATGGCAATGATGATGGTCTTCTTATCGCGCGCTGCGAGCATCAAGGTATCCCTGCAGAATTATCTGTGATGCCATGATATCCAGATACGGTTTTCTTTTTTTGTGGCGCACCTCGGCCATATCAAAGACCCTGTGTGCCTCGTTGGTACTGAAACGTTCGTCCCAAAGGGTAACAGGTACGGCCACCGATTCACGGACCCTGTCGGCAAGCCCCATGACCTCCTGTGCTCGTGTTCCGATCGTGCCGTTCAGGTTCCTGGGAAGGCCTATAACGATCTCCCCGACCTCATGTTCCCGCACCATGCGTTTCAACTCCTCCACGTCCTCTTCGAGGGAAGTACGGTGATATAGCTTGAGACCCTGGGCGATCGATAGCGTGGGATCGGACAAAGATACCCCGATCTTTTTGTCCCCCACATCCAATCCGAGTATACGCATCAACTATTATAGCAGTTTTTGCTTTCGTTTCAAGAACAAAACCAGAAAGACCGCTTGAACCGTTAGAACCGTTCAAACCGCTTGAGCGTTTACAGAAGAAGAGCTTTGCCCGTTCAAACGGTTCAAGCTGTTCAAGCGGCTGCAACCGCAGTGTTGGGGTCATTGACATCCCTCTTTTCTCTGCTATACTCCACAGTAAGAAAGCAAGTCGCGCGTGGGAGGCATAGAGCCATGGAACTCGCCACCGGACCCGTGAAGCTGAAAGTGCTCACCCTGAAGGACCTCGATGCCGTCACCGATATCGACGAATCACTCCTCGGGACAAGAAGAAGAGACTACTGGGAAGTAAGGCTGGAGAGGGCCGAGGTGTCAGGAGTGCCCTCGCTTGCAGCCGAGCTTGACGGTCAGGTCATCGGTTTCATTCTCGGGAGCGCAAGCGGCTGGGAATACGGCATACCCGAGAACGTCGCATGGATAGACACGCTCGGGATCAGGAAGGAGTACCAGAAGCAGGGGATCGCAAGGCTTCTCTTCCGGGAGATGTTCTCAATGTTCAAGAAGGTCGGCGTCGACACCATCTACGTCTTCGTGAACTGGAGAGACTGGGACCTTCTCAGGTTCTTCGACCGGATAGGTTTCAAGAGAGGGGACATGATCAACCTTGAGATGAAGATCTGAAAGAGTCTTTAACGGGCCGACTCTCGCCGGCCCAGCGGTACACACCGCGGAAGACCGGGGCCAAAAGGGAACCACCAGCCCCGGTCTTCTTGTAAAGACGCAAAGAACAGCTTGAACAGCAACGGCTTGAGCGGAAAATACAAAGACAAAGCTTCAGGCTGGTATGCTCCAACATTGGTGTCCACCGGAGACATCATAGGTCATGTTCTTTGAACGTTCAAGCTGTTCAAGCCGTCTTTAGAACATGTATCTCCTGGTGCTGATGTTGAGCAGGAGTCCGACGGATATCATCATCGAGATGAGGGATGAGCCGCCATAGCTGATGAAAGGGAGGGGGATGCCCACGACGGGGGCGAGATGGATCGCCATCATCACGTTGATGGTGAACTGGACCCAGATGATGGCGGCGATGCCGAAGGCCATGATGGAGCCCAGTTCGTCATGGGCGTTCATGGCGATCTTCAGGCACCGGTTGATGAAGGATATGAAGAGCGCGAAGAGGACGACGGAGCCGATAAAGCCCCATTCCTCGCTGAAGACGGTGAAGATGAAGTCAGTATGATGTTCAGGTATGAACTGGAGCTTGTGCTGCGTCCCGTTCATGAAGCCCTTGCCGAGGAATCTTCCCGACCCCACGGCGATGATGGCCTGCTTGGCGTGGTATCCGAAACCGGCCGGATCCGCGTCGATGTTGATGAAGCTGAGGACACGCATCTTTTGATAGGGTTTCATCAGGTAGTTCCAGGCAAAGAACGGGGAGATGGCCCCGACCCCGAAGATGACGGCGTATGTCGATCTCTTGAGGCCGACATACCAGAGAATGGCGAAGCATACGAGGATTATGACGATCCCCGTACCGAGGTCCGGCTGTTTCACGATGAGCACGAAGGGTATGAGGGTCCACAGGAGCGGTTTGCCGATGTCTTTCAGGGACAGCGGGAGATTCTGCCTCTTCTTCTCATGGAGCATGTTCGCCAGGAAGATGACAAGGATGGGTTTCATGATCTCCGATGGCTGAATGCTGAAGCCGAATAAGCTTATCCATCTTTTTGCGCCTCCTGCCGCGAGCCCGATGATAAGAACGAGGATGACAAGGAGGAGTCCTCCGACATAGATCCAGCGCGACTGGTTTGCTATGATGCGGTAGTCGTAGTACATGATGACAGCGATGAGGACGAGGCCCGCGGCGAAGGCTATGAGCTGCTTGATGATGAAATTGTAGGACCCGCTGGAAAAAGAGCTGGTGGCGCTCACAAGGTTCAAAAGGCCGATGCCGAATATCATGAGACCGTTGATGATGAGGTACCAGTCGAGGTGGTAGTATCTCCTTTTATCTATTCTCATTCGCTTTCGCTTCCTTTATGACCGTTTTGACCTTGAATAGGGCTTCCGTGAGGCCCTTGGCTATCGGGGCGGCCGCCGACGAACCGTGAAGCCCGTGCTCCACGAGGATGGCCATGGCAATGGACGCGTCCTCGGCAGGGGCGTACGCGATAAACCAGGCGTGGTCGCCGAGCTTCACCTTGTCCGAACCGGCCTGGGCCGTGCCCGTCTTGCCGCACATGAGCACGTTCTGTACCCTTGAGGCCCCGGCGGTGCCGCCCGGCTCGTTCACAACCCCGCGCATCCCGTCCCTGACGATCTTCAACACCCCGGGTTTGAATTTCACATCGGCGTTCACGACAGGTTCGAAGGTCCTGACCGTCTTGCCCTCTGTTGACACGATACGGTTGACGATCTGAGGCTTGAAGTTCTTGCCGTCGGCCGCGACGAAAGACGACAGTTGCGCGAGCTGGACGGGCGTGAGCCAGACGGCTCCCTGACCGATGGCTACGGAGACGGTCTCGCCTTCGTACCAGGGCTGGTTGTACCGTTTCCGCTTCCATTCCGTGGACGGGAGAAGCCCCTTCTGCTCATTGGGGAGGTCGATCCCAGTCGCGCGGCCGAGACCGACGATCGTGCCGAACTCATGGATGCGGTCCACGCCCAGCCTGAGACCGACATTGTAAAAGAAGACGTCACAGGATTCCACGATGGCGCGATGGACCGAGACCGTCCCGTGTCCTCCCTTCTTCCAGCACCTGAAGACGCGGTTGCCGTAAGCGAACCCTCCACCGCAGGTGAATGTCGTACGCTCGTTGATGATACCCAGGTCGAGGGCTCGCATCGCCGTGAGTATCTTGAAGGTCGATCCCGGCGGATATCCGCCCTGGATGGCCCTGTTTTGCAGGGGATGCGCCTTGTCGAGGGCGATTTTCTGCCAGTCCTGTTTGGATATGCCCGAGGCGAAAAGGTTGGGGTCGAAGCCCGGCCGGCTCGCCAGGACGAGGACGCCGCCTGTCTTCGGGTTCAGGGCCACCGCGGCGCCTTTCCTTGTCTCCAGGGCCTTGTCGGCTGTCAGCTGGAGGTCGAGATCAAGGTTCAGGTGAAGACTGTGCCCCGGTATGGGGTCGACGACATCGAGGGTGCGCACCTCGCGCCCGATGGCGTCCACCTCGACCCGCTTTTCCCCGTCGACCCCCCTGAGGTCGTTCTCGTAGGACCTTTCAAGTCCGTACTTTCCGATATAATCGCCCGGGGAATAGTCCTTGTATTTCTTCTTGTCCTTGAGTTCTTCATCGCTTATCTCGGATACGTACCCGATGACATGCGCGAAGGCCGCCCCGTAGGGATAGTTGCGCTTCGGCTCTATTTGTATGGAAACGCCCGGTATGTACACGCGGTGCGCCTCGACGCGGGCGACCTCATCCATGGGGATGTCTGACTTGATCTTGATGGGAAAGGAAGGCGGCATTCCACCGGCGGCCTTCATCTTCTCTATGATCTCTTCGCGATCGCAGGCGAGAAGACGGGCAAGTCCGTCCACGGTCTGGCTGAAGTCCCTGATATCTTCCGGTGTCAGGTAGATATTGAAGGAGGGGCGCGTGTCGGCAAGGACCTTGCCGGTCCTGTCGTAGATTATGCCCCGCGGTGCGACGATTTTTTTCACCCTTATGCGGTTTTGCTCCGACAGCTTGCGCATCTCCGAGCCGCGCATGATCTGCAGGTCCCACAGCCGGATGAGAAGGACTGTCATGGTTATGACAAGAACGAGGGTGCACCATTTGTACTTGCTTGAGAGGTTCTCATCCTTCATCAGTTCCTCTCCAGGAAGGTTTCGTTGAGCTGTTCGATGAGGGAGAAGAGCAGTATGGAAACGAACCCCGTGACGATGGCATTGGGAATGGTGTAGAAGAGTATATTGAGGGCGCCATTTGCCTCACCGCGGGCGAAGAAGGTGAGGGCCAGGAAGAGAAGAGATTGAACGACCACGGATGCGCTCGACAGGTAAGCGAAGCTGTACTTGGACTCGACGAAGAACTTCCTGCGCATCACCACGGCTATGAGATAGATGAAGATGGTGGTGAACAGGAGCGAACCGCCGGGAGCCGCGGAAAGGCTCTCTTCCGCGAGGCCGATGCACACTGCGGCGACGAGTCCCGACCTTGCCCCCAGGAAAAAAGTGGCATAGAGAACGATAGGCAGTCCCAGTTCCGGTTTCAGGACATCGAGGGAGACGTGGGGTGAGATCACCGTTTCTATGAGGAGAAGCACGATGCCGAGAATGATGTAGACAAGGGTCTTCATTTCTTGATGAGCAGTACTTCTTCAAGTTGTCTGAAGTTGTTGTATGGCATGACGTCGATATCCGCGAAGATCCCGGCCTTGTTCCTGTTGGCCGTTATGACGATTCCCGCGGGGATCCCCTTGGGGTATATGCCGTCCTTGCCGGATGTGACGAGCTTGTCGCCTATTTCTATGTCGTCGTTCTTGATGACGTATTTCAGCTTGACCGTGTTCTGCCCCGTGCCCTCGAGAAGCCCCCGGGTGTTCTTTCCCTCGACGTTGACGTCTATCGATGAGTTCGTGTCATTGAGCACCATGACCTTCGCGTGCCAGAGGTCCACCTCGACGACCTGCCCAACTATCCCCTTCGGCGTCACCACGGGCATCTTTTCCCTGACATTCTGCTTGCGACCCTTGTCGATGATTACGCAGCGGAACCAGTTCTTCAGGTCTTCCCCGATGACTCCGGCCGCCATCATCGTGTTCGGTCTTTTCTGGGTGAAGTCGAGCAGCTTCCTCAACCGGGCATTCTCCCTTTCCGTTTCAAGGAGCTTTTGATTCTCAATGTAGAGCTTCTCGTATTTTGCACGCAGCTCCTCGTTCTCCTTCTTTGCCCCGACGAGGTTGAAGTAGGAATCGAAGAACCCCCCCACGGAACCGACAGGCTTACTCGCGACGCTCAGTACCGGTCCAAAGGCACTGCCGAGGCCGCTTTTCACCCTGGAATAGGACCGCGCCACAAAGGGCGCGTTCGTAAAAGAAAGGAATGATATGACAAGAACGAGAATGGCTATGATTATAGCTATCGAGTTTCTCAAGTCGCCACTATCTTAGAAATATGTTGCTATCTCTTTCAGGAGACTCACCTCGTCAAGAGCCTTTCCCGCACCTTCCACAACGGCCGTCAGGGGATTCTCGGCGATGATGACGGGAAGACGGGTGACCTCCTTGATGAGGGTGTCCAGGTTCTTGAGCATTGCCCCTCCGCCGCTTATGACGATACCCTTGTCGACGATGTCCGACGCGAGTTCGGGCGGCGTCCTTTCGAGGGCTATCCTGACGGCCTCGACGATGGCGTTCACCGGTTCGTTGATGGCCTCCCGGATCTCCTTGGACGATATCTCCAGCGTTTTC
>MVQQ01000221.1 GCA_002067555.1 Syntrophorhabdus sp. PtaB.Bin184 | reverse complement strand
GCCCGACGCTTACACAACCGCCAAGAAGAAGCGATCCAAGAAGCATGATCGCAAGGGCCGCCGTGGGGTGCAGGGATGGAATATACAAGGAATTCATCTTCATGGGCCGGATTTCCCTTCAAGTATACGTGAAAATCCGGATTACCGCACCTTTTCTTTGGACAGGAACGCCTTTTTCTCGTTGGGCGCCTTCACCGGCGGAGACTGATCACAAGGTCCGGGACCTGCCATACTTTCGCGGGGGAAAGCAGGCCTCATGTGGGCGGCCTGAAGGAACTCCCGGAGCTTTTTCCTTTCCTCGCTTGTCAGTTTCCCTTTTATCTCTTCGATCGCCTTGATGCGGGCAAAGCGCATCTGCGTTCCAAGGGCCGCCATCTGTGCCAGCTTCGCCTCGACTGCCTTCAAATCAATGGGGTCCTTCCCGAGAAGCTCCCGGAGCTCGATCGAGGCCACCTCGATCTCCGCCCTCTTCCTGATGCCCTCTTTCACGGTCCTTATCTCTATCTCGTGAATCGCGTCTATGCGGCTCCTGTCGATGTTGAGACGGGGCAGGTCGAGCCAGAGGGGATGGTCCATATCCATTCCCACACCCGGGCGGCCCGGGCCGGGACCCTGCGGACCCTCCGCACCTCCATAGCACACGGTGAAGACCATGAAGAGCACTCCTGCGGTCAAACCAACAAACACCTTTTTCATATCTGCCTCCTTGGTTCAATGATCTGTATCCTTCGTTTGTCTCTCGCCCTTTTCATGACAAAAAGTTACCTGATGAATGTGGCGAAATTGTGCAAGAAATAAGGATATTTACCATAACGCTTCAAAACGCTCACCATTTGGGACAGACTGGTTGTAAAATACATGGCATGGCATATGACGCCGGGAAAGCACGATGATACGGGTCGGGATAACCTACCGGCTATTCCTCTCCATCCTCGCCGCAACGTGCGCGGCGGTCCTCTGCATGTTCCTCGTCATGCACTGGAGCATCAACAGGGGTTTCCTCCGGTATCTGGACACGATGGCGCAGGCCGGCATGGAATCGGTGAGCTCAAACCTTGCCAAGGCTTACGCCAGCCATGGAAACTGGGATTTCCTGCGCGCCGAGCCGACATACTGGGTGACGCGGGCACTTCACGAGCATGACGGACCGGCTGCGCCCCCAGACCGGCAGGGACAACTGCATCCCCCGAGACTCCCTCTTGTCGTCCTCGACGCCGACCGGCGACCGCTCTTCGGACACCCCGGAAAAGAGGACACCATAAAGTACAAACCCATCATCCACAACGGGTCGGTCGTGGGATACGTGGGCCATCTTCCCCCCCGGCAGTTCCTGAGCCCCCCTCAACTCCAGTTCCTCCAACACCAGAAGTCCGCCCTTATCGCGGCCGTACTCGGCCTCGTTCTGGTGGTCATGGTCTTTTCCCTTCCGCTCGCGCGGCGGCTCATACGCCCCGTGAGGACCATCGCGGCGGCAACCCGGGAACTCGCCTCGGGAAGGTATGCGGTGCGCGTTCCCGTAACGTCCTCGGACGAACTGGGTCAGCTCGCACATGCCTTCAACGCCATGGCCGGCGCCCTTGAAAAGAACGAGAAGGCCCGCCGGCAATGGGTAGGCCGACATATCCCATGAACTGAGAACACCCCTCGCTGTACTTCGCGGGGAGATAGAGGCCCTCATGGAAGGGGTGCGCGAGACCACTCCTGAAGCCGTCAGATCGCTTCACAGCGAGGTAATGCGGCTGCACCGCCTTGTCGATGACCTTCATCAACTGACCCTGTCCGATCTCGGCGCTCTGACGTACCGCAAAGAGAGCGTCCACCTCGTTGAGGTACTTGCCGACTCCGTCGATGCCTGCGAGGCCGACTTCGACCGCAAAGGCATAACTCTCGAAAGGGACATCCCCCGCGGGCAGGCCCCCACGCCCATCTTCGCCGACCGCGAACGTCTCCGGCAGCTCTTCTCGAACCTCCTCGGGAACTCCCTGAAGTACACCGACAGCGGGGGCAGGCTCGTCGTTCGTGTCCGGCAGGACGACGCCATGATAACCGTGGATCTCGAAGATTCCGCCCCGGGGGTGCCTGCCGGCGAGATAGACAGGCTCTTCGACAGGCTCTACCGCGTCGAAACCTCCCGGAGCCGCACATCAGGAGGAGCCGGACTCGGCCTCGCCATCTGCAGGAACATCGTCGAAGCCCATGGAGGCACGATAACCGCTTCCCCTTCCTCACTCGGGGGCCTTTTGATGCGGGTGTCCCTGCCTCTCGAGGAGGCGGCTCCATGAACAGGGTCATCCTCATCGTCGAGGACGAACCGAAACTGGCAAGTCTTCTGGCCGATTACCTCAGGGCCTCAAGTTTCGAGCCCCACTGCCTCGGGGACGGCATGGCCGTCGTCCCCTGGGTGCGCGAGCACAGACCCGAGCTCATCCTCCTCGACCTCATGCTCCCGGGACGGGATGGGATGGAGATATGTGCCGATATCAGAACGTTCTCCACGGTACCTATAATAATGGTAACGGCCCGGATCGAGGAGATCGACCGCCTGCTGGGCCTCGAGATCGGGGCCGACGACTATATCTGCAAACCCTTCAGCCCCCGGGAGGTGGTGGCGCGCGTGAAGGCTGTTCTGCGCAGGACCGGGGGCGGCCAGACCCTTGAAGCGAGCGGTCTCACTCTCGATGAGCACAGCTGGCGGGCCACCCTGAACGGCCGTGACCTGGGTCTTACCGCCGTGGAATTCAAGCTGCTTCAGTTCCTCGCGGCAAACCCGGGACGCATATTCGGACGCCAGCAACTCATGGACCGGATCTATCCCGACGAACGCATCGTCAGCGAGCGCACCATAGACAGTCACATAAAGAAGCTGAGGAGAAAACTGCAGACCGCCGACCCGAAGGCCAATCTTATCCACGCCGTGTACTCGGTGGGGTACAGGTTCGAGAACGCGTAAAGGCGGCCTCAGGTTCCAGGCCGGAACAATTGGGTTGACACTGCCTGCCGCGTGGAATAATCTGAATTAAGGGACCAGCCGACGATAAGCATCATCTCGCATCTGACAAAATCCGCCACCCCGGTGTAGAGGGCGAAGAGAAACCGGGGCCGACGGAGCAAGGGAAGAATTATGAAAAGCACGACAGACCTTCGGGAGAAGACCGTCACCGTCACCGGCGGAAGGGGCTTTTTGGGACGGCACCTTATCCGCGCCCTTGAATCGCACGGCTGCCGGAAGGTCCTTGTAGCCGATCTCCCCGAGTATGATCTTGTCAGTCTCGCCGACATACGGCGGATGTACGACGAGCAGAGACCCGATATCGTCATCCACCTTGCGGCAAAGGTGGGCGGTATCGGTTTCAACCAGGAGAACCCGGCCTCCCTCTTCTATGAGAACGCCATGATGGGCATCCAGCTCATCCATGAAGGGTATCTCCATGGCATCGGCAAGTTCGTTGCCCTCGGGACCATCTGCGCCTACCCCAAATTCACCCCCGTCCCATTCAGAGAGGACACGCTCTGGGACGGCTACCCCGAGGAAACGAACGCACCCTACGGCCTCGCAAAAAAGATGATGCTCGTCCAGTCCCAGGCCTACCGGCAGCAGTACGGGTTCAACTCCATCTTCCTGCTCCCCGTGAATCTTTATGGCCCGGGGGACAATTTCAGCTTCCGGTCCTCCCACGTCATCCCGGCGCTCATCAGGAAGTTCCACCTCGGCAACCTGCTCTCCCGGGGCGACCTTGGCGAAATAGTCCAGGACTTCCTCCGCAACAACGACGGAGAGACCGTCATCAACGGTTCGCCCGTCATGATAACCAGGGATTCCTCCCTCGAAGACATCCTCGCCGTCCTCACCCATTACGGTATCACCCGTCCATCCGAGGCCAACCCGGAACCCGGAACCCGGAACCCGGAGCATTCTTCCGTCTCCATCGATGTCTGGGGCACGGGTTCGGCGACGCGGGAGTTCTTTTACGTGGAGGATGCGGCGGAGGCCATCGTCTCCGCGGCGGAGCGCTACGACGGGAGCGACCCCGTGAATATCGGAGCCGGTTTTGAGATCTCCATAAAGGACCTCGTGTCCATCATTGTCGACCTCATGGATTTCCGCGGCGCCGTCGCCTGGGACCGCACCAAGCCCGACGGCCAGCCCCGGCGGATGCTCGACACCACAAAGGCCCGGCAGGAATTCGACTTCCGGGCGGCAACCTCTTTCAAAGAAGGGTTGAAAAAGACCATAGACTGGTATACCGCGCAGTAGCTCCCCCGCGTCGCGCGCCCTTCACGACATCTTCCGCAAATGATAACGACCAGGAAAAAGATGATCATCAGGGATGTAAAGGTTCCTATCTTCCCGGATATCCCACGTGCCTCCATTCCTTCTCCACGTGCCGTCATTCCGGCGAAGGCCGGAATCCAGAAAGAACCGGCAGTAAATGACCACCGCACGGGGAAAGGTTCCAAGGTACCTCTCTTATCAAACTCTTGGGGGTGTTATCCTTTGCGTGTTTTTTACTGCAACGGGGCTTTTGCTGGATCCCGGCCTTCGCCGGGATGACGGGGGAAGAGGGTGCCGGGATGACGGGGGAAGAGGGTGCCGGGATGACGGGGGAAGAGGGGATGTGGGGAAACCTTCAGGTTGTCCGACAGGAGTGGGACCTTCACAAGAGAAGGATCGGCATTGGAATCTGGTCAATTGGTTATTATCTGTTCTCAGAGAATCCGGTCAGGATGGGTAAAGATATTCCCCCTGGGGTTTCTGAGCGTGCCTATGAGGGTGATGCCGAGGGCGTCGGCCGTCTCTATCGCCAGCGACGTGGCGGTGGACACGCCCGTCACGATCTCGGCCCCGAGTCTCGCGGCTTTCACCACCATCTCGTAGCTCAGGCGGGAACTCAGGTGAACGATGACCGCCTCACGGACCCTTCCTTCGAGAAAGAGCTTGCCGATGGCCTTGTCGAGGGCATTGTGGCGCCCCACGTCCTCGGCAAAGGCCAGAAAACCGCCCTGACCGTCAAAGAGCGAGGCCGCGTGGGTCGCTCCCGTCAGATGATGGGCCTTCTGCTTGTCCACCATCATTTTCTGCATTAAGAAGAGGTCGGAGAACCCCATCGTCGTCTTCTTCTCTATGGCCGGCATCGACTTTGTCAGGTCAGCGACCAGATCAGACCCGCAGACCCCGCAGCTGGAATACACCGCCAGCTGGCGCCGCTTCCGCGCTGGATGTCCGCCCGCCTTCCTCGTGTCGCTCAGGCAAAGGTTGACCTTGTTCACCGACGCGTCATTGCAATAACTCGCACCGGTGACATCGTCCATTGACGCTATGATCCCGTCGGTAAAACAGATCCCCAGGGCGAGAGGCACTTCCTCACCGGGCAGGCGCATCGTCGTGTAGAAGGGTTCGTTATCGATGCACACTTCAAGAGGCTCCTCGATGGCAACCCGGTCAACCCTGCGGACAATGTCCTCACCGGAACGCTTCACCACGAAAACCTCACACACATCCACCACGCCGACCTCCTGAACAAGGATACAGAAGACGGTTCCAAGTTTCAAGAAGTAAAGACGGTTCCAAGTTTCAGGTTTTAATTCAGATAGTTGAGAATGCTGATGGATTGCATCTTCGAGAAGGCCGCGAGGAGGGTCTGGTACGTGTTGAGAAGCACATTGAATTCCGTACCGAGCTGGGCGGTGTCGGCGCCGACCAGTTGACCCTGTTCTTCCTCGATCCGGTTCTTCTTCGCCGTGTTGATATCGATGAGCATCTCCGCCCGGGTGCCCTGGAAGGCCACGACCGCGTTGGTTTTCATCGCCGCGTCCCGTGCCGTATCGATGTACGTGAGGTTCTTCGATACCCATGTCGAATTGCCCGCTTCAAAGGCGTCCTTGAAGTTCTTGAGGAGCTCGAAAACGCTCAGGTCCTTGACCTGGAAGGTGTCGTTCGCGCTCAACGGCGTGTCCGTGGTCCCGAAGGCAAACTTGATCCGGTTGTTCGTGGCGTTGGCCACGCCCGAACCGTCTATGAACATTCCCGCGTCATAGTCACCCGTGTCGGTATTGCCGTTGCTGATAACGGAGTCGACGTTGTCGAAACCCAGGACGCCCGCCGCCGTGGAGCCGGCATTCGACCAGTTGAAATTGACCACAGAACCCGTGCTGTTGGTGATGGCGAACTTGCGGGTTGAGGCGTCATAAGCCACCGAATAACCAGCGCCGAGCTGCGTCCCGATCTCCGTTGCCAGGGCGGCTCCCGTGTATGTCCCGCCCGTCAGCGTCACCGCGGTGCCGTTGCGGTAGAACGTGTTGTTCGTCCCGTCGATCACGATGTCTCCCGCGGTCGTATCGGCACCGCCGGTGCTGACCGGCATTGCCGCGGACCACGTCGACCCACCGTCCGTTGAATAGGAATATGTCGCCCTCGACGCCAGAGCGCCTGTCGTTGCTCCGCCCGTCGCGATCCGTACCATGAAAGACTTCCTTCCCGTGTCGATGTCGCTCATCTCCGTCTCACCGCTTGCCACGACGGAATCAACGGTGTCGAACCCCAGTACTCCCGCAGCCGTCGCCGCGGCGTTGGACCAGTTGAAGGTCACGGAGCCCGTCGTGTTGTTGGTGATGACAAATTTCCGGGTCGTCGAATCAAAGGCAACGGAATAGTTCGCGCCGAGCTGTGTCTGTATCTCCCGGGCAAGGGTGTTTCCCGTGTAGACACCCTGCGTCAGGTTGACGGCCGCGCCGTTGACATACATCGTACGGTTTCCCGCATTGATCACGTAGGCAAAGCTGTCCGTGTTTGAGTAAATGTCGCCCTGGTACGCATTGCTCACGTTCCCGAAGGCTATCTTCGTAGTGCTGTAGAGGGCCTCCCTTCCGGACAGGCCGAACTGCCCCAGTTGGGAGCTGTCAACATAGATATTCGTTGCATCCTCCCCGTCCGCGGAAACGGTATAGGTCACGGAGTAATCGTTGTTGAGGCGAAAGGGGGCGCTGTCGGCCTGCTGGCCCCCGAAAATGTACGTATTCCCCAATTTGGTGTTGCCCACGGTGACGAGGTGCTCGATGATGCCTTTCAACTCATCGACGTAAGACTGGCGAAGGCTCGTGTTGGCAGTGTCATAACCGGCGGCCATCTCTCCCAGTGTCCTGAGCTGTCCTTCCACGCTCGACAGGGATGTGTCATACATCTTCACGAGGGTCGTCAGGCGCTGCAGGTTGTCGTTGTATTGACCGCCTGAGCTCAGTTCTGAATCATACTCGACACACCGTGCGAAGATAAGAGGATCGTCCGACGGGGCATTGATATTCCTCTGCGTGGATATCTTCTTCTCCATATCCGTCAGCTGCTGCCCAAGTTTGTTGATGCAGGTTTGGAACAGCCTGTATCTCATTGACTCAGATATTCTCATCGTCCGATCTCCATGAGGGCGCTCATCAGGGTATCCGCCGTGTTGATGAGGCGCGCCGCGGCCTGATAGGCGTACTGGAACTTGATGAGGTTTGACATCTCCTCATCTATGGAAACGCCGGATACCGTCTCCCTCTGATTGGAGACCATATCCATGAGGTTCTGATGGTACTCGGAGAGGTTCTGCGCGTTCTGCGAAAGGTTCCCGATGGTGCTCGCTATGGACGCGGTGTAGGTCACATAGGTCGTGGTCGTCCCGCCGATCGTCACGTCGGCGCTGCTGAGGTTGGCGATGGCGAGGGCGATATCATTGTTCGACATATTCGATGCCGATGATGTCACGGCGATATAGTTCACGTCCGTCTTGATCTCATCGCTGAGGTCTATGTTGGCGGCATAGTCCTGGGTCATGTTCTGAAAGAAATTGACGCCCGTTGTTCCGCCGGGGTTGTAGCCGGTGACGTGGACGCTGTTCACCTCCGTCATGAGGGACTCAGCGAGATCGTTGATATCGTCGATGAAGCCGACGAGCTGGGTGTCCCTCAGGTCGACGAGACCCTTGAGGACCCCTCCCCCTATGGAATCGGTGATATCGATGGAATACAGGGACGTCCCCTTCCAGTAGACGTGATAGAAATTGTCGGCGCCCGTCTTCTCGGCGGTCAGTTCGTAGGAGATCCCTTTTTCGACGAGAAGCTTTCCGTCGGCGGTCATGACCGTGAGACCGCCGTTCTCGTCCTCGAAATACTGGAGGTCGAGTTTCCCCGAGAGTTCCTGCAACTGCATCATCCGCTGGCTCGCGAAGCTGGCGGCTTCGCTTCCGCCCGCCGATGATTCATAGGTCTTCTGGTTCAGCGCGGCAATGGATGAAAGGATGTTGTTTATCTCCGTCACTTCACTCGCCACGTTGTTGTCGGTTTCGATCTGCAGCGTCTTCAACCCGCTGTATGTGTTGCGGATGCTCTGGGAGAGGTTCGTCGCCTTTAAGGCCACGTCGGCCCGCGCGACGGAGCTCAAGGGGTCGGCGGAAAGGCTTTGCCATGAGTTGAAGAAGGCGGTGATGTTCGATGTCAGCTGGGAGTTGGTCTCGTCGAGAACGCTCTCGATGCGGGTGAAGAACTTCTCGTATGTCTTCTGTTCCTCCATGGACGTGCACTGCCTCGCCACGGAATACTCGAGGTACTTGTCGTAATAGCTCGCCACCTTTTCGATCCTGACGCCGTTTCCGAGAAGGAGTCCGGTATCGCCCATGACGGCGTCGGCCTCGGTGAGGACCGCCTCCTGCCGCGCGTAACCCTTCGTGTTCACATTGGCGATGTTGTTCGACAGGACCTGCAGCGAGGTCTGCTGCGCAAAGAGGGCGTTTCTAGCGATATTGAGGATAGAGGTGATACCCATGCGCTACCTTTCTTCGGACGTTAGATAACTTTCGAGAGAAGTACGGAAGAGAGGTCCTCTCTCTTTTTTCCGTAACCCATGTTGCCGCTTATATGTCCGATAATGTTCTCTATCGACGATCTGACGTGATCGATGGAGAAGGAGAGAAGTTTCATGTTCTTGTCCATGGCGGTCTTTACCTCTTTCATCACCACGGCCAGGCTCCCGTTGAGGGACCGTATCGTCTCGTCGGCCGCGATGGCCTCCCTGTCCCCCGCACCCTCCAGCAGCTTTTCCTTTTCCGCCTTCAGGTACTCGAGCTTTCTCAAGATCTCTTCCTTTTTGTTGTTCCCCGCGATTATGCCATCCAGTGAAAAGGATATGATAGCGTCGCGCTCCATCTGAAGGGCCGTCAGAAACTCCTTCAGGGTCTTTTCCTCTCTCTTCGTCATTTCGATGATG
>MVQQ01000220.1 GCA_002067555.1 Syntrophorhabdus sp. PtaB.Bin184 | reverse complement strand
AGGGGGGTAGTTAGGGGGTACGGGCCGGTCCTGCCATGTGATAGCCTTACTTGTAATCGTAGAAACCCTTTCCGGATTTCCTTCCCAGCCAGCCCGCCGTGACCATCTTGATGAGGAGCAGCGGGGGGCGTACTTGGGGTCTTTCGTCTCCTCATAGAGGCTGTTGGCGATCGAAAGCTCCGTATCGAGGCCGATGAAGTCCACCACTTCCAGGGGTCCCATGGGGTGGTTGACGGCGAACTTCATGGATATGTCTATCTCGTCCCTCGTCGCTATGCCGGCCTCGAGCATCCTGACGGCACCGAGGAGAAAGGGGGTGAAGAGCCGGGTCACGATGAACCCGCCCACGTCGGGGGCGACGACGACCGTCTTCCCCAGGGTGGCTCCCCACTTCTTCACGTCGTCGATGATGTCCTGGCCCGTCATGATGGTCTTGACGAGCTCGAGAAGCTGCATGACGGGGGCGGGGTTGTGGAAGTGCATGCCCATCACCCTCTCCGGCCGCTTCGTGGCGACCGCCATGTCCGTGACGGACAGGCCGGAGGTGTTGCTGCCGAAGATCGTCCCCGGCTTGCAGATGCGGTCGAGCTCGGCGAAGGTCTTCTTCTTCAGCTCCAGGTCCTCGGGGATCGCCTCCTCGATGAGGTCGCAGTCCGCGAGGTCTTCCAGCTTATTGCTCGTCTTGATCCTTCCCATGATGGCGTTCTTCTCGTCGGGGGTCATCTTGCCCTTGTCGACGCGGCCCATGAGCCTCTTCTCGATGCCCTTCAGGCCCTTCTCTATCATCGCCGGCACCGTGTCGACGGCCACGACCTCGTAGCCCGCCTGTGCGAAGACCTGAACGATGCCGGATCCCATCTGTCCACATCCCAAAACGCCCAGTTTCTTTATTTCCATTGTGATCTCCTTATCTATGCTCCGGTGAAGACCGGTTTCCTCTTCTCGAGAAAGGCGGAGAGACCCTCTTCGGCATCGCGGGAACGGGCCACCCTGTCGTATTCGACGATCTCCACCTCCAGGGCTTCCCGCAAGGGCAGGCCTATCCCGTTATCGATGGCCCTCTTGCAGCACTCGAGGGCAATCGGACCTCTCGAAGCGATACCTTGTGCAAACTTTTCCACTTCCTCCACGAAGACGCTCCGGGGATAGACCTTCTCCACCAAACCCAACTGCAAGGCCTCGGAGGCATTCACGGACGTTCCCGAGAGGATCATGTATTTCGCCATTCCAACGTGCAGCAGGCGCGAAAGCAACTGTGTTCCGCCATATCCGGGCATCACTCCGATGCCCGTTTCCGGCATGCCCATGGAAGCGTTCTCGGACGCGATGCGTATGTCGCAGGCCAGGGCCAGTTCGCAGCCTCCTCCCAGTGCATACCCGTTCACAGCGGCAATGACCACGCCGGAGGACGTCATTATCCGGTGGAAGATCCTCTGCCCCATCCTGATGAATTCCGTTCTGCCCGCGCCGGCGTCCTTGATCTCCCGCACGTCCGCACCGGCCACAAAAGCCTTCGGGCCGTATCCGGTTATGACCACCACAGGCGTATCGCGTTCCTTTTCGAGGTCTTCGAAGATGGCCGCAAGTCTCTCCAGTATGTTCCTGTTGAGGGCGTTGAGCGCCTTCTCACGCTTTATCGTAAGATAGAGCACTCGCCCGTCCTTTCTGACAAGTACTTCGCCCTGGTCCACGCTATCCTCTCTCGGGGGCAGGCCCCGCTGAAACCCCGCAGGGCCCGCCCTGCTCGCCTCGCTCTTATCTCTACTAGTCCACAACCGCCAGAAACTCAATCTCAATTAGCCAGTCAGGTCTGAGGAGGCTGTGCACTACAACTCCCGTGGCAGCCGGGTAACTGTCTTCCTTGAAGTATTCGCGCCTTATCGCCGCGGTTTTCACATAGTCGGGGACGGCCTGGGGCGTGATGTAATCCGTCGTCTTGATGACGTCGTCCATGCTCGCGCCCATCTTTTCGAGCAGGTTCTTGACGCTTTCGAATATATAGCGCATCTGCGCGTTAAGATCGCCCGCGTAAAGGGTCCTGTGGTTCTCATCGGTTGCCACCGTACCCGAGATGGCTATGACCTTGCCTTTCTTTACCGCATCACTCCAGGTGAATTTCTTCCGCTTGTACATCTCATCGAATACGTTAAAACATTCTTTTGACATTGTGGTACCTCCATCTATGTTGTTGCTGGTGCCCGTGTTGTCCCGCTGCTGACTACCTGATGTTCTTGTCCTTCCTCGGGAACATACCGCACTGGAAACACCGCTCAGCCTCGCTTGACGCCATCAACTCCGTGAATCCAAGTTCCACTTCCCTGAAATTGCCAACCCTGTCGGACACGTGGAGGGCGGGCATCTTCTCCCGTTCCCTCTTCTTGAAACGCTCCACTTCGACGTCCTCCACGGGGATCACCGCGGGCTCCGCTATTGTATAGTCAACGGATTCACCGCGAAGGTACCTGTGAGCACCCGTAGCCGCCCTGCGTCCCGCCGCGATCGCCTCGATCACCGTCGCAGGCCCCGTAACTACATCGCCACACGCGAATATTCCGTCTTCACCGGCCCATTGCGAAGACTGCTGCACCTTCATTGAAAAACCGGCCGACTTGAAAAAACCGGGATCAGGCGTTTCGCCGACCGCGAGGATCACGCTGTCCGCCGCGATCTCAAACTCCGAGCCTTTCACGGCATGTGCGGTCCGGCGGCCGCTTTCGTCCGGCGCGCCAAGTTCCGTCCTCACGCACCTGAGGCCTGCCGCTTTCCCGTCCTTTCCTGTAACTCCAACCGGCGCCACCAGGTAAACGATCTTCACGCCCTCCACGGTGGCTGCTTCGATCTCCCCCGGGTACGCTGGCATCTCGTCTTTCGATCTTCGATAGACTATGGTAACCTCCTTCGCTCCCATCCGCTGGACCGTTCTTGCGGCGTCGACAGCGACGTTGCCGCCGCCGATGACCACAACCCTTTCACCGATGGACGGAGCGCTCCCCAGGTTCAC
This sequence comes from Syntrophorhabdus sp. PtaB.Bin184, assembly GCA_002067555.1. Taxonomy (GTDB): domain Bacteria; phylum Desulfobacterota; class Syntrophorhabdia; order Syntrophorhabdales; family Syntrophorhabdaceae; genus Delta-02. The sequence goes on along the minus strand of MVQQ01000220.1, from coordinate 13,327 downwards.
GGCCTTCAGGAAGCTCACGCCATGATACACACCCTGAAGCCCTTCTCCCTCGATCCCGGGACTCACGCTCTTGTGGGCTCCTATGGCGACAACAATCGCCTTGAACCCTTCCTCGCGCAAGCTGTCGAAAGATATGCCGCCTTCACCAACAAGGGTATTGAGGCGTATTTCCACACCCCGCTTTTCAATGTCATCGATCTCCTCCCTCACCATCTTCTTCGGCAGGCGGTACTCGGGAATGCCGAGCATCAGCATGCCGCCGGGCACAGGTGCCGCCTCAAAGACTGTAACGGGGTAACCAAGCTTCGCGAGCCCGAAGGCGGCGGTCATGCCCGCCGGACCCGAACCAATCACGGCAACCCTTTCATCCCGTGTCCTCGGGAAGGGCTCTACCTTCTTCCTTCCTTTCGCCTTTCTGACGGTATCCACAAGGAACCGTTTCAACGCGTTGATTGCGATCGGTTGATCGAACGCGCCCCTGTTGCATGACCTTTCGCAGGGATGCGGGCACACCCGGCTCACCGATGCGGGAAAGGGGATCTTCTCTTCGATCACAGACAGAGCCTTCTCGTACTCTCCCTGAGCGGTCAGATCGATGTAGCTCCTGATATCCAGACCCGCCGGGCAGGCGGCCTTGCAAGGCGGCGCAAGAAGCCACGGAGACGGAGCGGACAAGGCGCCTTTGGGCCACTCGATGCAGACGACCGTTTCGTACCTCTCGTCCGCCTCGCTGCAGTATCCGCAGGCCGCACACTTCACGATCTCGTCGGCCCTGTCTTCCCTCGCTTTCACGGGCCAGTCAGGGTCGGCAAAAAGGGCCCTCGCCATGCCTATGATGTCCGATCTTCCTTCCTCAAGTATCTTCTCGGCAAGATCGGGCGTCCTGACCTTACCGGCGCACACGATGGGCACCTCGTAACCCGCCTGTCTCACCGCTTTCCGTATGCCGTCCGCCAGATAGACCTGCACTCCATCCGGGTTCCACCATCTCGGGCTCATCCGGTAACCGCTGTAACCGGTACCCGCGAAGGGAGGGAAATTCTCGAGAGGGGGATCCGCGTCCTCAAATCTCTCTCCCGCGGAAACGCTGATATAGTCGGCTCCCAGAGAAGCGAGCCGTCTCGCCACCCGCGCGCTTTGCAGGAGGGTGTTGCCTTCCTTCGTGAATTCCTCGCCCAGCATTCTCACGCCGATGGTGTAGTCATCGCCGACGGCTTCTCTGGCGGCATTTACCACTTCCGCGGGCAGCTTCACGCGCCCCTCAAAGTCCCCTCCGTATTCGTCCTGTCTCTTGTTCACGAGTGACAGGAAGGAAGCAAGGGTCGTGAAATGGGCCATGTGGAGCTCCACGAAATCGAAACCAGCCGCCCTCGCCCGCCTGGCGGAGCTGGCGAACTGACCGGGTATTACGCCTATCTCTTCCGCTTTCAGATCCTCCACCTTTTGCCTCCAACCACTTCTGGCAACCTTGAGAAAATGGATGAGCTGGATCCCGACCTTCACTTCCCGATTCGCTTTCCTGATCTCGTCGACAAATTTCTTCAGTTCCTCTATGTACGCGTCATCGCTGATCCGCAGGTTAAAGGAACTCTTCGAGGGCAGGACAACCGCAGCCTCGACAACCATCGCGCCCAGCCCGCCCTCAGCCAATCTCCTGTACCTTTCGACGAAATTCGGTGTTATGTGCCCTTCCTCGGACGCAAGTCTCGTGACCGCCGCCGTTGACATGATCCGGTTGGGGAATACGCAACTTCCGACCTTCAATGGGGAAAACAATCTTTTATACTTCATCTCGAACCTCTCAGAGTGAATAATTTAGTTTTTTTGCGATGTCCTGTTTGAGGATCTTCTTGTCGGCCTTGCCCACACCGGTCGTGGGGATGGATTCAACAAACTCCGTCCTTTCCGGGAGTTGCATGACCGATGCGCCCAGTTCCTTCAGATGTGCCACTATCTCCTCGTGCGTAACCGTGGTGCCGGCCTTGCGGACGATGTAGGCGCAGATGCGCTCGCCCAGATCCTTGTCGGGCATGCCTATGACCGCGACTTCCGCGACGGCGGGATGTGAACTGATCAGCCGCTCGATCCCTATCGCGCTGATCGTCTCACCGCCCCTGAGGATCGTTTCTTTTATTCTCCCAGTAAGGGTGATGATCCCCGATCTGTCAATCCTCGCCAGATCCCCGGTCTTGTAATAGCCATCTTTTGTGAAGATCTGGGCATTGTCCTCGGGCGACTTGAAATACCCCGTGAAGATCGTCGGCCCCTTCGTCACCAATTCGCCCTCCGCTCCGGGAGGCACTTCCCCGCCGTATTGGTTGATCACCTTGAAATCCGTGTAGGGGCAATCCTTTCTCCCGACTGTCGAGCAGATGGTGTCCATATCATCGTACAGGTTCGTCATTGCCGACGGTCCTTCCGTCGATCCATAGGCATTCACAAATTTGCACTTCAGTCTCTCGTAAACGGCCTTCACGAGCTCGGGACTGCTCGGCGCGCCGCCTGAGTATATCTTCTTCAGCGAACGCAGGTCGTATTTATCGATCCCCTCAAGGTTCACGATCCTCTGGATCAAGGCCGGGACCGTCGGAAGCGCCGTTACCTTTTCGCGCTCGATCACCGAACATATGTCCTCAGGTCGAGTGGAATCGACAAGCACATATCTCGTGTAGTTGAGGAAGGCGGGCCCGACGCCACAGAGCATCCCCTGGCCGTGACTGACCGGAGCGACAGTAAGCAGCGTGTCTTCGCTCGTTATCTCCCAGGGCCTCGAATGATACTCGACGTTGGTGATGAAATCGTTGTGCGTTCTCGGTACCGCCTTGGGGAGACCTGTCGAACCGCCCGTCGGCAGGATCAGGGACAACTCCATGGGGTCCGGCCTTCGTTCTTCTATCATTCTCAGTGACGCCTCGTCGCGTGCACCTCTCGCGATCAGGTCCTCGAGATTGAGATATCCTGCCTTCTGCCCGGCCCGGACCAGAATGACGTGTTCGATGCAGGCATGATCCTTCCGTATGTCGGCTATCAGAGGCTCATAGTTGATCTTGCCGTAGCTCTCGGGGACGATCCACGCCTTCGGCTGCGTGAGCTCGGACAGGTAGTTTATCTCCGATCTCCCGTGACGGGCGATGAGGAGAACGGTTCGCGCGCCTGCCTTTTGCAAGGCAAAAAAGGAAATGATGAACTCGTTCCAGTTCGGAAGCTGAAGCAGGACAAAATCTCCCTGCCCGATCCCGAGAGAGATGAAGCTCGAGGCCAGACGGTCCACGCTGTCTCTCAATTCCCGGTATGTGAACCTCCTCGTATCGTCCACCAAGGCTTCCCTATCCGGGTAGATATCCGTGGCCTTGTCAAAGAGGTCTCCCCAGGTGAGGCCGAGCCACCATCTTCGATCGTTGTATCTCTGCGCGTCTTCGCGTCTGTATTCATTGAACCCTGCGACAGGCATAGTTCTCCCTCCTTGCTGCGAAACACATCGCTGCTCTTCTGATGTGGAGCCCTCCGGTTGCCCGGAGGGCCTTCCAGTTTCTTCCTATCTGTTCACTTCCGTTTGCTCCATGGCGTCGCCACGAGGACCGGTGCCGTCTTGTAATCGGGGCTGACGATAACAACAAGCTTGCCATTCTGCCACTGTGCCAGGGCATGCGGCACGTTGCCGACGCCGCGCTTGTCGAAGGTAACCTTCCCTTTTACCGTCACTATGCTGGTTGTGGTCAAGGCCTGACGGATGGACTCGCGGTCGAGTTTCTCCGCCCGGGAGATCGCGTCGGCCAGGACCTGGAATGCGGAATAACCGTTGCCGACGGGCATACCCATCAGCTTGTTCGGATACTGTTTCCGATAGTCGGCAACGAGTTGCTTGTTTCCGGGGTAGGGCATATCGGGAGTCCATTCACCCGAGGTCATGATATAGTTCGCGTCCTTCCCCATGACCTGCCAGAAGTTCGAAAGGTCAGGGCCCCTGACGAAACAGGTCGCCTTCGGCGCGTAATCGAGCTCCTTCATCTGCTTGATTAGGGTCATGCTCTGAGGCGGCGTCGGGACCGCAAAGACGGCGTCGCAACCCGCGGACTTGGCAGCCATGATCATGGAGGAAAAGTCCTTCGTGTCGGGGGCGAACTTCCTTTCGAGAGCAATGGTGTAACCCTTTTTCTTTGCATACTCGTGGAGGTATTTGGTGCATTCCTTGCCCCAGTCTACCTGAAGCTCAAAGTTCGCTATCTTTTTCGGCCTCTGGTTCTCCGGAATCTTGTCAAGGGCATCGAGGAAAGCGGCTACTTCCATGAACGAGAACATGTTGGGACCGAAGATATACTTGAAGCCCTGATTGAACACGTTCTCCACGGCGATCGTCACACCAACCCAGGGGATCTTGTTCTTCTCGGCAATACCCAGGCCGGCAATGTTCATATCGCTGGCAAACTCCCCAAGGTAGGCAACCACCTTTTCTGCGTTCAGCTTCTCCAGGCGCGTCACCGTCTTGCTGGGATCCGATTCGTCGTCATAGATGACGAGTTCTACCGGTATCTTCTTGTTGAACTGCTTGACAAGGATCCCGCCCTTGTCGTTGATGTGCTTTACGGCCAGCTTGTACCCATCCGCAACGTCGATACCTCCCGCCGCGAATCGTCCCGTCAGTGAGATCGACGCGCCTATCTTGATCGACTTTGGCGCCTCCTGGGCGAGAGCGACTGCACTCACGAACGAGAACAGAATGAATGCCACCGCTGCCATAACTAATGTAAACCGTCTACTCTGCATTCCAAACCTCCTGTTTAAAGATTTTCCTGATGCTCTATAAACCTAGCGACCGACAACGTTTCCTCTCCTGTAGAACAACTGACGCAATTTTGCCGGCAGACCGATAACGCCCTTCGGAAAGAAGAGAATTGTGAGAATGAACACAATGCCGAATATGAGAAGGTTCGCCTCGCCCAGGGTCAGGGCGAAAAGCTCCTTGAGCAGGACGTAGCAAACAGAGCCTATGACAGGACCCAGGAAACTGCCCACTCCGCCGATGAACACGATCAGGATAGGTTCAAAACACCACATCAACGTGAAGGGGAGATACCAGTAGTAACTGGCATTGAAATAGGCAAACCCGCCGCCGGCAAGACCGGCGAAGAAGCTGCTGATCAAAAACGCGATCATCTTGTACTTGAACGTGTTGACACCTACCATCTGCGCGGCTTCTTCGTCATCCCTCGTCGCCTCCATCCCGAGACCGACTCGTGAATTGACTGTAAAATAGATGACTGCAAGGGCCGCGGCCATGATGATCAGGAAGACATAGTAGCGGGGGATGAGGCTGTACGTTGCCATCTGTTGAGCGGGCAGAAAGCTGATCCCCGGAAGTATGTTCCCGACGGTTATCTGTGCTATCGTGGCAACCGCAAGGGTGCCTATGGCAAAGTAGTGGCCCCTGAGTTTAAGGGCAGGCAGCCCGATGATGATTGCCAGAATGACCGAGCCCAGACCGCCTGCCAGGATGGACAGGTAGAAGGGGACGCCGGCGACCCACAACAGCCTGGCCACAAGGGCACCCATTCCGAAGAACGCCGCCTGTCCCACGTTTATCTGGCCCGTGTATCCTCCCAGGATGTTCCAGCTCTGCGAAAGCGTCACGTAGAGAAAGAGCATGCAGAGTATGCTGAACACGTACTCTCTGACCGTGAAGAAAGGGACCAAAGCGAGGGCGACGATCACAGCAGCAGCAAGTACCAATCCTTTTTTCCGTTCAACCACGTCACACCCCCGCTTTTCTCACGAAGAGGCCCTGCGGCCTCAACATAAGCACAATGATGAAGATCAGGAGACCCACCACACCCGTGTAGTGGACACCAACAAGGTAAACACCCAGGGCTTCCACGATACCGAGAAGCAAACCGGCAAAAAGGATGCCGTTTATGCTGCCGACACCCGCCAGCACAATGAGGATGAGTGCCTTGTTCGTCCAGTCTATCCCGACCGCCGGGCTCACCGTATGAAGGCTGACCACCGCCCCGGCAAACGCGGAAAGAGCGATACCCAGACCGAAGGCGACAAGTGTTGTCCTTTTCACGTTGATCCCCATGAGCATGGCGCAGTCATGGTCCTGGGAAACAGCCCATATGGATTTACCGAAGGTCGTATGCTTCAGAAAAAAATGGAGCCCGAAAATGACGACTATCGCCAGAATGATCGTGGCTATACCGGTGTAGGGGATCCGCAGATCGCCGAGGGCCATGACGGTGCCGGAATATGCCGTGGTGACAGTCCTCTCATTTGCCGTCCACAGTATGGTCGCGAGGGTCTCCATGATCAGGACCAGCCCGAAGGAAACGAGCATCGAATTCCTCAGCTTCTGTCCGGGATCAAATTTATTCATGGACATGAACATGGTGAGGTACATGAAGACACCGACGAGAAACATGCCGGGTAATGTAAGGGCCAAGGACACGAAGGGATCTATCTTCATGTGCTGGAAAAACAGGACGCTCCCATACGCGGCTATCATGGCCAGCGAACCCTGGGCTATATTGAAGATCCCCATTATTCCCATGATAAGGGCAAGACCGATGGCGACAAGGGCGTACAACGACCCATTTATGACCCCATAGGTGATGTATTGAGCAAACTCCATATCTTCTCCTTAAGCCTTATTCGCCTTCCATTCCAAGATAAGCCTGTCTTACCTGATCGCTCGCGAGGAGTTCGCTTGCTTTCCCTGTTCCCACGATGCGGCCGTTCTCGATAATGTGGCCCGTCTCAGCCAGTTCCAGGGCCATGACGACATTCTGTTCCACCAGGAAAATGCCTATCCCTTTGGTCTTGTTTATCTCGTCGAGGGTCTGGCTTATCTTCTGGACAACCACGGGTGCAAGGCCGAGAGAGAGCTCGTCGACGAGCAGGAGCCTCGGCTGGGACATGAGGGACCTCCCTATCGCAAGCATCTGCTGCTCACCGCCGCTCAGCGTGTCCGCCCTTTGCCTCGCCCTTTCCTTCAAAATGGGGAAGACATCGAAGATCCAGGCCATGGTTTCGTTCTTCATCTGCCTAGCCCTTTTCGTTATGGCTCCCATTTCGAGATTGTCCATCACGGTCATTTCCCGGAACAGCCTTCGCCCCTCAGGTACCATGGCGATGCCGGCGTCAACGATCTTGTGCGCGGGCAGCGTATCGATGCGCACCCCGTCGAAGGAAATGCTTCCCCTGACCGGCTTCAGCAATCCCGCTATCGTTGCCAGTACGGTGCTCTTTCCGGACCCGTTGGAGCCTATGAGGGTGGTTATCCCCTTTCCCTCTATAATCAACGAGACGTCCCATACAGCCTGGAGGTCACCGTGAAAAACATCTATCCCTGTAATCTCAAGCATGTTCGTAATCCCCGAGGTAGACTTTGATCACTTCTTCGTTCCGGGAGATCTCGTGAGGCGTTCCCTCGGCAATCTTTTCTCCCGCATTCAGCACGACTACCCTGTCGGTCATGCTGAAAAGCGCCTTTATTACATGTTCCACCACGATCATCGTTACACCCGTATTGCGGAGTCCTTTGAGAAACTCCACGGTCTCCATCATCTCGGTAGGGTTCAGACCTGCCATGACTTCATCCAGAAGAAGGAGCCTCGGTTTTGTCGCCAGAGCCCGCGCGAGTTCCAGCTTCTTCCTGTACACGAGACCGAGGTGACCCGCCGTCGCGGACACCTTGTCCGCGAGACCCGTCAGGTCAAGCAGCCGCCGGGCATCGTCCTCGGTATCATGCATCGATCGGGCGCTGGAACTGCCGAAGGCCCTGCCCACCATGACGTTCTTCAGGGTCGTCATTTCAGGAAAGGGCCTGACGATCTGAAAGGTCCGCGCGATCCCGGATCGTGATACCTGGTAAGGTTTGAAACGCGTGATGTCCTTGCCCTGATAGCTGATCTTGCCCTTGTTGGCCCTGAGCAACCCCGTAATGAGATGGAACACCGTCGACTTGCCCGAACCGTTCGGGCCGATGAGACCCACTATCTCCCCTTCGGCAACCGAGAAGGACACGCTGTTCACCGCCCACAAGGCCCCGAACGATTTCGATAGATTTTCCACTTTCAACAGATCCATGCTCTTCTGCCTATCCTCCTGCGGTTCCCGTCCCTCTTGTGTAACTGCCTGTACCCGACCCCATCATCTCCTGCCCCAAATCGTTCTCGGCAACACCGTATTGCTCAAACTTTCTGATACCTTCCCCGCTGCTTCACATACGGCCGAGATGACCGCCTGCCGTGTGCTATCGTTGACCGACGCCGAGATAAAACTGCACCCAACGGCTCCCACCACGGAATTGCTCCCGTCCCAGATTGCCGCGGCAACACCCGACAGGTCTTCAAACGCGCCTTCATCGTCGAACGAATAGCCCAGCTTCCGCACATTCTTCAGTCTTTTCCTGAACTCCACGGGGTCCGTAATCGATTTCTCCGTCAAGGCGGTGAGGGGGTATTTGTTCAGCAGCCTTTCCACTTCATCATCACCAAAATACGCCATGAACAGAAGGCCAAACATACCGAAGTGAGGAGGCCTGCGCCTGCCTACCTCCGTGGTGCTGAACTTGATCGGGTTCCGCTTATCTTCCCTCCTGTCGATGTAGACGACCTCATCGTCCTCGAAAATGGCAAGTGCGACTGCCTTGTTTCCGACCCGTGACAGCAGATCATCCAGGTGTTGCGACGCAATCTTCCGAAGTGATATCGAGTCGTAGACAACGGAACCGAGTTCGAACAATTTCGGTCCCAAGGAATAATGCTTCGATGATTCCTCGTAGGTCAGATAGCCAAAGGCGATCAATGTCGACACGAGTCTGTGGCACGTTGACTTTGCCAGGCCCGCCGCCCGTGATAATTCCGACAACGTCTGTTCTTTTTTGTCGAGAGAAAAACTGCCGAGGATGTTGAATGCCCTTTCCAGGAGCTTGTTTTGGAACTTCTTCTCCGAGATATCGTCCATATCTCCGTCCTTTATGTTCCGTCCGTTGGAACTATGTTCCATGAGATAATACTATTCCCATTGGTTCACCTTTGTCAAGCAAAATCGCCCGTTCCGGAATTAGGCTTGTTTTTCCCGGATTCAAGCCGTTAATGTCCTGTTAATATTCAGGAATCTGGCGGTTGGACTCGACCTTGCCCCGCTGCTCTCAAGGTGATCGCCCTCCACGACCCGCCGCGTGAGGCGGCGTGACAGTGCGGGCCCCTTTTGCTCCTCTTCCCCGCTGTAACACGAGAAACACGAGATTGTCTTGACTTGGAAAACTGGCCTTAATACACTTTCTTCGACAGGGCGGCATTTCCCTTGAAAGGCGGTCAGACAGATGAGCATCCGCATTCTCAGCACATCGCCCCTCATCGGTCCTCACATCGAGGACCTGGGTAAAGAGTTCCCGGAACTGCGCATTGCCCCGTACCGCTCCGTCGAATGGACGGAGGCGCTCCCCGGAGCACAGGCGCTTGTGGTTCTTCTCTCCGAACCCCTGGCAGAGATTGACCTGAAACCCTGCGCGAACCTCAAGGTCATCGGCACATATTCCGTGGGCACGAACCACCTTCCCCGGGACTATTGTGACGCACGAGGCATCCGCATCGTGAGCACGCCGGGGGTTTTGACAGATGCGACGGCGGACCTGGCGCTGACACTCCTTATGGCACTTACCCGGCGGGTGCGCGAGGGTGACGCCCTGGTCCGGTCCGGAGAGTGGAAGGGCTGGGCCCCCGATCTTCTCCTGGGATCGGGTCTTGCGGGGAAGACCTGCGGGATCCTCGGCTCGGGCCCCATCGGCCGGGCCTTCGCGAGGCGCGTCCGGGCCATGGGCATGGAGGTCATCTTCTGGGACCGCGGAGGCACCCGCGGGGCGGTGGACCTCGGGGCGGAAACAGTCCGGCGGCTGCCGCTCGACGACCTGCTGCGTTCGAGCTATGTGCTGTCACTGCATTGTCCGCTGACGGACCGGACGCGCGGGCTCCTCAACCGCGAAAAGCTCGCATTGCTCCCCGAAGGGGCCTTCATCATCAACACGGCGCGGGGTGGGATCATGGATGAAAAGGCGGCGATCGAATTGCTCCATGCCGGCAGGATCGGCGGCGCGGGCCTCGACGTCTACGAGAACGAGCCGGACATCGATCCCGGGTGGTGTGCAGCACCGCGGACGGTCCTGCTTCCCCACCTGGGGTCCGCGACGAGAGAGACACGGGAAGAGATGGCAAGGCTTCTTTGCGACGGCATCAGGAACATCCTGAAGAGCTCCGGCGCATGACGGTCGGTGCGGACGCCATAGGGCTTGTCCTCATGCCCGGCCTCGATGGCACAGGAGTATGTTTCAGGCCGCTCCTCCATGCCCTGCCTCCAGATGTCCCGCAGACCGTCATAACCTATCCCGACGACAAGGATCTTTCCCTCCGGGACCACGCCGACTTTGTAGCTGCCCGGCTGCCCGGCGAAGGAGTCGTCCTCGTCGCGGAATCGTTTTCCGGTCTCGTCGCGTTGATGCTGCTCCATGCGAAACCCGCCAGTGTCAAAGGCGGCGCTGAAGATGACGCCTTCGCGGAACCTCTCCACCCCTTTCTGATCCGCACCGCCGCGTCGATCCCGGCGTCAGCATCACTGGTGAAGATATTGCCGGCGCGTCTCCTCAATGTTTTCTTCTTTCACTCCCATGCCGATAAGGTACTGGAGAAGATGCTGCGCGAATCCCTGCTGCAGGTGGGACCAGCCGGCCTGAGACAGAGGGCAAGGCTTATTGCGGCGGGATACCCCTTCCCCGACGACACCTTCGCCGTACCCTGTCTTTATCTTCAGGCGACACAGGACCGGGTGGTCCCTGCCCGGGCGGCCGGCTGGTTCAGGTCCCGCTTCGTATCCTTCGAGCTTGTGCCGCTCGACGCGCCACACTGCCTGCTGCAGACAAGACCGGCGGAATCAGCGGAAGCGATCATGGCGTTCGCAAGAAAGCTGATATAAGATGGGAAGGGATATCCCTTCCCGGAAACAACCTTCCTCAATGGTCGAAGTGGAGGTCCACCCTGGTCCGGTCGTCTTCCCGGGACACGTTGATCCTGTCCGTGTAGTGGCGGACGAGGAACCCGGACATGCGGGCAAGCGCCCCCGGGTCGTCGACGATGGCAGCCATGTCGGGTCGCTCCTCGGGGAATTCCACCGGCGGGCCTTCGTAGGTTATCCGGATATTCAGGCTCAGCTCGTCAAAGATGGCCTTCAGAACGATCTCCCTTCCCTCCATCCCGCAGTGAACGATGGCCTCGGCGAACTCGTTCATGGCGGCCACGGCCCTGTGGACAACGTCCTTTCGCGCTCCCCAGCCGGCACCCAGGTCTTCCATGAACCGGAATATCGTATCAGAAGAATGCTCGCCGGAGATCAGCTTCAGGATCGCACGGCGGGATATCCCGATGCGCATGATGAGGTTGAGGCCTATGGCGAGCACCGTGGTGACCGTGAGCGAAGAGCTGAGGAAGGGCCCCAGCCAGGAATGAGCATGACGGTACAGGTTGGGGAATATGTCCACGCTCATACCGAACATGAGGGAGACGGCGATGACGAAGGTCTTGCGGTTGTCAATCATCCGGGAGGTCATCATCTGGATGCCGGAGATCACCATGAAGGCAACCATGTAGACCATGGCCCCGCCCATGACGGGCTTCGGCATGATGCTGAAGACCGCGGCCAGTTTCGGCAGGAAGGCGAGGGCGATGAATATGGCCCCGATATACCAGGCGATGACCCTGCTCGTCGCTCCGGTGGCCACCGTGAGACCCACGCTGGCGGCATAGAGAGATTTTCCCAGTGCCCCCAGCCCACCGCCCACAATGGAGGCAAGCCCGTCGGCCAGGGTGCCTCTGCCGATATTGACGAGGTCCGGACGGACCCAATCCGCGTCGTTGACCTTCTGGCACATGGTGAGGGAAGCGACGGACTTCAGGGTGGAGGCCAGGGTGACGATCGCCATGGGGATGATAAGGACCGGGTCAAAGGAATAACTGATATGTGAGAAGTCGGGCAAAGACACGAGCGGGGCCTCGGCCACCTCGCGCATCTGACCCGGTGTCAACACCCCGAAGAGGATGGAGGCCGCGTAACCGCCTGCAATGCCGACGATCACGGAATAGAGCCGCAGTTTCCCCTTGCCCCATACGCTCATTCCCGCCATGATGGCAAGGGTGACGACCCCGACGAGAACGTTCGCCGCCTCGACGGGGCTGCTGCTGTTCTCGACGCCCATGAAGTCGAGGATCATAATGGGAACGATGTTGAGACCCACCATGGTGAGGACTACCCCGGTGACGTCCGGGGGAAAAATGACGCGAAGACGGTGTATGACCCGGGACAAAAGGCATTCGATGACGCCGGAAACGACGGTCATGCCGAAGATGAGCGGCAGGCCGCCTACGCTGCCTGCCAGGATGGAGATGGAGAGGAAGCTCGGGTCCGTACCCTCGGTGCAGAGGTAGCCGCTGCCCACGGGGCCGCGGTTCAGGGCCTGGAGGATCGTTGCTATGCCGCCCGCGATCATTGTCATGGACACAACGTTGCGTATGAGCTCGGGACTGCAGCCCATCTCACCCATGACAATGGCCACCACGATGAAACCGCCCGTCAGGAAGAAGATATGCTGGAGTGCCAGCACCACGCAAACACCGGCCGGGGGCCGGTCATCGACACCATAGAGAAGATTGGAAGGTTTCTTTGCCATACGCGCATCACCTCTCTCTTTTGTGGATCAGCCGACAGGACAAACATCTATCCTGTTGCCGGTCAGAGTATTTCGAGATCGCAAACCACCTGAACAACGTCCCCAGGACCCGATATCGTGACAATAGTCTGTCAGGCCGGGACATCCGCCACCACAACGATGGGACCCACCGGACAAGAAAAGGGACCGGGAAGCTCCGATCATCTTTTCACACTCGTTGTGTAATATTAACTTGACATTATGTAGTATAAACTGTACTATAAGTAATATTAACTATACTTCAGGTGGGATAAATGGGAAGATCATGCGAGCCGTTAAGGATCATCAACCGGTTGAACGTATTGCGCGCGGAGCATCGCATCACCCAGGAGAAGTTGGCGAAGGAGGTCGGGGTGACGCGGGCAACCATTGTCGCCATCGAGAAGGGTGACTACAACCCTTCCCTGGGGCTTGCCTTCCGCATCGCCCGGTATTTCAAGAGAGATATCAATGACATTTTTTCCGTTGAGGAGGAAGAGAAATGAAAAGGCTGGACTCGATCATGTTAAAGGTGTTCCTCTGGGGGCTTCCCGTTCTGGCGGGAGGGGCCCTCTTCAACTATATCTTCGATACTGG